>JAMXCW010000001.1 GCA_024451685.1 Candidatus Bathyanammoxibius amoris
GGGTTACGCACGACTACCTGAAGACCTTTAGTAAGAGGCTTGGGGGTATGCCCGTGGTGGTGGAGTTCAGGAACCGCGCGTGGCATAATGACGCCACCCTTGACCTTCTCAGGGAAAACGGGCTTGGCTACTGTGTGGTGGACGAACCCAGGCTGCCGAGTCTGATGCCCTTTAACCCCAGGGCGACCTCTGCGGTGGGGTATTTTCGCCTGCACGGCAGAAACCCGCGGTGGTTCAACGTCCCCACCTCGGTGAGATATGACTATCTGTACGGCGAGGCCGAACTCCAGGAGTTTTTGGGGCCCATCCATGAGGTTGAGTCCCTAACCCGGACCACCTTCGTTTTTTTCAACAACTGCCACGCAGGCTCCGCCGTGCGTAACGCCTTGAGGTTGAGAGAGATGCTGGGCCTTTCGGAAGAACCCGCCCCCGGCGGTCAGCGGGAACTGCCGTTTTGATTTGTGGTAATTCTTAAAGGAGTTGGAGATATGGTGCGTTTGGACGCACCGTACAGGGGTTAGTACACTTTGTGAGGTCAAAAGTAATTTTGTCATTCTGAGTTTTTTGAGCGAAGAATCTAATAGTAAGATGTAGCGTCGGAGCTTGCTCCGACGTTGAACGTGACAGCAAGCTACCACGCTACAATTCCTTCCCAACATCAGGCGGATTTAATGTCGAGCAAGCTCGACCGCTACAATAATATGGCTACGGGAGAAACGGTGCGTCTGGACGCGTCTTACGTGCCTAAATATATATATAGGCAAAACGGCTTGACAACACGGGTTATCTTTGGATAATCTAGGGCCGAGGTGAGGGGTATGTAGATCCTTTTTCAGGAGGCAAGAGCTATCTACATTGCCCTGGCCATCTGGCTTATATTGATTATCTTTCTCAGCTTTGGCATAAAAGTCTTGTGGTCCAAATACGCCAAAGAACGGGTCCTCAACGTATTCCTCTATCCCGGCACAATCGTCCACCAGTGCAGTCACGCCGTCATGTGCCTTGCAACGGGCGCTACGATAACAGAGTTCAACATCCTCAGACTGGAGGATACGGACATAAAGTACGACCGCCCCAAGATACCTGTCATTGGTGATTTCCTTATCGTTTTTGCCCCCATCGCGGGCTGCGCCGCCGTACTTATAGCCATCTCCTACCTGCTCAACGACCCGGTGGAGGTAAAGACCGCGTTGCCGAAGGACATAAAATTCACGGCGGACGGGTTCTTTGCGTTTTCCAAGGATACCATTGACGCGATTAAGATAACCCTGTTTGGACTGTGGAACGGCGCCGATTTCGAGGACCCGCGCTGGATAGGTTTCATGATAGCTACCATTATATTTACCGTATCTATGGCACCCCAGAGGGGCGACCTGAAGTATCTTATCCCGGGGATTATAGTTCTGGCGGTGACGTCTTTTTTCATCGGCAAGTACCTGGGCTTTTGGGGCACCCGGTGGTTCAATGGCAGGATTGAGGTGTTCTGGGGGATAGTGAACCTGGCCGCCTGCATGCTCCTGACGTTCCTCTTCCTTTCCGCCATCGGTATCGGGGCCTACCAGGCAGTGAAGCTGACTGTCAACAAGAAGAGACCCGGAGGATAACGGTTCAGGTGAAAGGCCTTTTCTATACGAGTTTTCCCACCACCGGGGGTGTCGTACACCTTGCCTGGGGCCCGAAGGGTCTCCTGAGAATAGATTTCCCCGGGGTCAGTGAAAAATCATTCTTGAAGGATTTGAAATGCCGTTTCCGTGCCGAGGCGGTGAGAGATGACGGCCCCCACGCGGCGGTTAAAGCCGTCCTGCGGCGATACTTTGACGGCAAGAGGGAAGCATTTGCGGGTGTACGCCTTGACCTGAGCGCAGCCACAGCCTTTGAGCGGGCGGTCTGGAGTGGTATACGCAGGATACCCTATGGACGGACGCGTTCCTACGGGCAACTGGCCCGGTCGATAGGCAGGCCGGGCGCAGCCAGGGCCGTTGGCAGGGCCTGTGGCAGCAACCCGGTTCCACCCGTTATACCCTGCCACAGAGTCGTTGGCTCAACAGGCAAGCTTGTGGGATACTCAGGCAGGGGAGGTGTATCCCTGAAAAAGAGGCTCCTTGATATGGAGGCCGGTGTTTTAAAGAAGAAAAAAACAGGCTGACTCCCGCCCACATACACAAAAAGACCCGGTTCCTCCACCCCCCCCGCACCGCCGGCACCACACAAATTCATATCGACTTTGTCCGGGAATAAAAATATAATCTAGATAACAATAGAGGTCTAGAGGAACTAGTGTCGGTTATAGTAAAAGGGGGAGGTGTGATATGGCTAACAGGTTTAGTATGTTTCTGGTGGTGCTGGTCCAGGCGTTTTTGGTTCTCAGCCTTACGTCCGGCGCACTGGCCGAATATGAGGTAATAGAGGTCGGCGACGGGTGCAGCATTACAGGCAGCGTGAAATTTACCGGAGATATACCGAAGCGGGAGATGCTTGTGCTGGATAAGGACCTGCACGTATGCGGAACAAATTCAAGGCCCTCTAACAGGCTCATTATTGATGAGAAGACCAGGGGTATAAAGAATGTCGTAGTGTATATAGAAAATGTAACTAGGGGCAAGAAATTTAATGACAAGTGGCACTTTGTTCTGAACCAGGAGGCCTGCGAATTCATACCCCACATTCAGATGATACCGGTCAACAGCACCCTGGAGATAAGGAACAGGGACCCGATGGCGCATAATGTCCACGCGTATCCCGTGAGGAATTCGACCTTTAATGTAAGCATCCCGAGCCGGGGTGTGCCTCCCGTCAAGACCTTCGGCCGTGAAGAGAGGATAAAGATGCGCTGTGACAGACACGGGTGGATGAGCGCTTGGATTGTTGTGATGGACAGCCCGTATTACTGCCTTACAGGTGAAGATGGGACGTTTGAAATCTCCGGTATCCCGCCGGGGGACTACAGGGTGTGTGTATGGCATGAGGCCTTTGATAATGAGGAAGGGGCGGTAGTTGAGACGGAAGACGTAAAGTTGAAGCCCAACCTGCAGGTCAAGCTGGACTTTAAACTCTCGCTTAACGGAACATCTTGAGGGTGCGGCACGGGCCCGTGTTGGGGAAACGCGGGGTTTTATCCACAACCGGGGCGCGTTTAAAAACAGAAAAAAACAGTTAAATATTTTGTTGTATAATCTAATATTTCTGATATAGTCTTTCGACGTCGCAGTATTGTCGTGTGAGTTACCATAAAGGCCGGACAGTACTCTGGCTTTTATGGTTTTTTTTTGACTTAGATGTTTTTGGAAATAGTAAAGGAGATGATGATTTGGCTACAGGAACAGTAAAATGGTTTAATGACACTAAGGGATTTGGTTTTATAGCCCCGGACGACGGCGGCAAGGACGTGTTTGTTCACCAGAGCGTTATTCAGGTAGAGGGGTTCAGGTCCCTGTCCGAGGGTGACAAGGTGGAATTTGAATCAGACGAAGGTGATAAAGGGCCCAAGGCCACAAAGGTAGTCAAGGTATAGCCTGTACTGTACGGTAATACGTAAATTATAATATTCTTCTTCGCTCAGACGAATAATTATAATGTATGGACCGGACGTGAGTTTATACTGACAGGGCGGGAGACTTCGCCGCAAAGGAAATACAGCGAGGGGGGCGATAAGGGGTCTGAAGTTGTTTATACAGTTTCTTTAAAGCCGGGCCGCCTTTTGGTCTCGTACGTTTGATTCTGCAGAGGGGTTATGGAGAGGAGCACTCTCCATGGCCCTTTTTTAATGGTATCCCGGGGCGTTCTGTATTTAAAACCTCATTATGTTATCGGGCTTGACAATCTCACCGGCTGGTAGTAGATTCCCCACCTGAGAAGCACACTTATTTAAGGAATTCAGTTCTTTAGCAAGACGGGCTAAAAGAAAGGAGAGACATCGTGTGGAAGAAAGCTGCAATTGTTCTTGTTGTAATAATTTTAGGAGTGGTGGCGCTGAAGTTTTTGGGGCTGTGTCCGATATGCAAGGGTGGTTGAGTCTTATAAAGTAGTGGGATAATACAGCGGGGAAACACTAAACCCGTCCGCCGGCAGGTAGGGCTACGGTGTGTGATGCGAGGGCCGGGGGGAAATGGAATTTAATCTCCGCAGCCGTTGGATACCCCTCCAAAATCTATTCCGAGGTGGAGAGTGCGTAAAATGGTACGCCCGACAGGATTCGAACCTGTGGCCTACAGTTTAGGAAACTGTCGCTCTATCCTACTGAGCTACGGGCGCATCCGAGATGATATCCTTTTATACAGCCCGCGCCATTTCCGGTCAAGCGCATAGTACAGATCCTGTCATTAAGTCTCAGTGATATCCGGGGTGAGCATCCATCTGATGCGCCAGCTGCCCGGGGAGTGGTCACGGTCGAGCCGTATAATGCTGGCTGTCTGGAAATTCACAATATTTTTGTCCGGGTCTGTGCCCAGGAGGCTTGACGCCAGCCTGCTTAAATAGGGCAGGTGGCCGACTATCATAACGTTCCCGCCCGTCTTCTCAAGCAGCGTCTTCATCGGAACGATGTCGTCATTGGGCGCGAGACCTTCGGTCTTCTCCAACCCGTCGGAAGACGTAACCGCCTTTGACAGTTCCCGCGCCGTCTCTTCTGCCCGCAGCTTGCCGCTGTGTTTGATGACCTTGACCTTGATGTCGAGACCTTTCAGAAGACCGGCCACCTTCGAGGCAGCCTCCCTGCCGCGTTCGGACAAGGGCTGTCCGGGGTCTTCCTCCGGCCTTTTGGCCTCAGCGTGTCTGACTAGATATACTTCCATGTCTTCGTTCCCTAATAGTATGGCCGTTCATCTGCCCGAGATGAAATAACCACTGCGGATACATAACGTAGCGGCAGAGTAGGGGCAGGTCTTGCACTTGCCCTGTTTGGGCGACCGCAAGAGTCGCCCCTACGAATGTTGAGCAAGCCTTCGGGCTGAGGCCCTCAAGGCCGAAGGCCCGGCCACTACAGCCTCCTGGTGTTTCTGATTTTCTACGAAAAGACGGCTGCCAGTCAAGGATAAAAGGATATTAATATAGCTTGATTTTCGCATACGAAGTGTGGATTATTGTGTATGCGGAAAAAAATCTCATAGCAGGCGTGGCCGACGTCGGCTGGTAAGTAAATCTAACCTTGTTGCGGGCGGACAATCATGAAAACTTGGTTCATTTATTCAGTACTGACGCTTGTGTTCTGGAGTGCGTGGTCGCCAATGATAAACTACTCCACACAGGCCCTGGGCAACCCTCTGCGTGTCTTGCTCTTTGAGGCGGCGGGGTTTCTGGTAATACTCTTGCCCCTACCGTTGATAATGGCCTACGGGACCACGACCCCTTCCACCAGGGCGGATGTGGTCGCCTTCGGTGCCGGGTTATTTGCAGCGCTGGGTACGCTGGCCATAATCTACGCGTTTAAGGAGGGAGGGAGACCTGAGATCATAGTGCCGCTTATCGCCCTCAGCCCGGCCCTTACGGTATTGTGGATGTGGCTCTTTTTTGAGGCCAGGGTGAACCTGATGCAGGGCGTTGGGATATCTATGGCCGTTGTGGCGGCGTTTATCCTTGCGAGGTACTCACCGTAGGGCCGCAGGGGCATTCGCCCGCCCCAGATATGCGGGGGGTCTTCAACACGGGGCGGATGACGTATCCCTGTCGTATAATATTTTTCTCTTTTTTCTTTGTCTTTGTGCTTGCTGCGGTCTTACAATTTAAATGGATGGTGCTATCTTCCGGGCTTATCCGGGCGGTTTAATAGGGTGGAGAGATGAACCTGATACTTATCGGTTTTAGAGGCACGGGCAAGACAGTCCTGGGGAAACTGGCCGCGGGGCAACTGGGCTGGGAGTTCATAGACGCCGATGACTATCTTGAGGAGAAGACGGGCAGGGGCATATTTAGTATATTTGACGAGGACGGAGAGAAGGGGTTCAGGCGGATAGAAGAATCGGTAATCGCCGAGTTGTGCGGGATGGAGCACAAGGTCATCGCCGCAGGCGGCGGCGCGGTTCTCAGCAAGAAGAATGTAAAGAATATGAAGACGGGCGGTATGGTAATCCTCCTTGAGGCCGATGCCGACACCATATACGAACGCCTCAAGTCAGACGTTAAGACCCGCAGCCAGCGCCCGCGGCTCACCGACAGGGACCTCCATGATGAAATCGTCCATCTGCTCAAGTACCGCAGGAAATATTACGGCAAGGCCGCCGACCACAAGGTAGACACCTCACGGAAGACCCTGGAAGAATTGGCAGGAGAGATAGTAACCGCCTTTGAAGAGGAACTTCATGAGTAACCTGTCCCACCACGCTTTTTCTTGACCCCAAAATACACAAATGATAGATTAGTTAGGTCTTGGATTGTCTTTAAGGCACGAGGACGTGCTGACGGAGAAAAAATTCGCGGTTGGAGATGTTATGTCCGAACTCACCCATTTTGACGAATCGGGGGCGTCCAGGATGGTAGACGTGTCGAAAAAGGAGGTCACGGACCGTGTGGCCACCGCCCACGCCAGCGTTACCATGCGTCCCGAAACCCTCAGGCTGATACTGGACAAAAAGGCGGCCAAGGGAGACGTGCTTGAGGTGGCGAGGGTGGCGGGCATAATGGCGGCAAAGCGGACGGGTGAACTCATACCCATGTGCCACCCGCTGGAGCTTAACTCCGTTAAGATAGACTACACGAATAATGGAGCTGACACGGTTGAGATACATTCAGAGGTGCGGGTGAGGGCGCGCACGGGCGTTGAGATGGAGGCCCTGGTTGCCGCCAGCGTCTCGGCCCTTACCATATACGACATGTGCAAGTCCGCGGACAGGGCCATGGTCATAGGCGACGTTCATCTCGTGAAAAAATCAGGTGGCAAGAGTGGAGATTTTACCTTTCACGCCTGAGGTGGAACGTGTCTTCCCTGAAACAAGCGCCGGCTTGGCCGTCTTTACCTGGAGGCGGGATTTCCGCGGACGATAACTCTGGAAGAGACCGGATGTTATATACAATGGTTTTTCTACCGAGGTATGTTATTTGCATGGGTATTCTATGTTAATGAATGACATGCTAACGGGGTAAATTTAAGGAGGTAACAGGTATGCACAGGTTGAGAGAGCCAAGGTATTTCTTAAGCCTCGCCGTTTTGATGTTTTTAGGGTTGTGCCTCTACGTGGCGGCGAGTGAAGACACCGCGCTTGCGTTCTGGGGCAAGGATGAGAAAGCGGCTGCGGGTGAGTCCAGCGTGAATACTCAAGAATTCTTTGCCAAGCTTAGAGAAGAGGCGCTCGGGCCAGACGACTGCGGCAGGGTATTCCCCATGGGCGGTCTTACGGCCACGTATACCGGCCCGGAGAAATTGTTCCCGGCATACGGGAAATACGGAAAACTATTCAACTTCTTACCGCTTATACGGTGGTACGACCCGGCCCATTACTATAATAGTGAGGAGTATCACCCCGGCAGTCCTGTCAAGGGGCAGTTTAAGAACGACGAATGTATCGTGTGCCACACCATACAGACGCCCGGCGTAGTAGCCCTGTGGAAGCGCAGCAAGCATGCCTTCCCTGGATTTGGAAAAGCGGAGGTGGGCTGTGATAAATGTCACGGTAACGACCACCAGAAGCTCACGATGCCCGACTATAACACCTGCGGCAAGTGTCACAATGATCAGATGGTGGGGCACAGGGCGGGCGAGGTAGGCTCACACGCGCATGCATACAGCGTGGGCGTGCTTGAGGCCTCCTGGCAGATAGAGAAACCGGCAGAGGAGGTCTCCGCGTGTGCCACCTGTCACGCCATCGTAGAGAACAGGTGTGACGGTTGTCACACCAGGCACGAATTCTCGGCGGCCGAGGCGCGAAAGCCGAACAACTGCGGTGTATGCCACACTGGGCTCGACCACTATGAGTACGAGATGTACAACCAGTCGTATCATGGAATGCTGTACCAGGCGAACGGCTCCAAGTGGGACTGGAGTAAGCCCATGAAACCCGAGAACTACCAGTCGCCGAGCTGTGCCTACTGCCACATGCAGGGGGGAGACCACAACGTGATGAAGGCGTCCACCATACATTCCAACATGGGTACAGCGCTGGTTGACAGGGGTGCCCCTCAGTACACGGCCAAACGTGACGGATGGATCAAGCTGTGCGCGGGATGTCACTCCCCGAGGTTTGCACGAGACCAGATGGAGGCAGTGGATGAGGCCGTTAAGGTCAGCTTTACCAAGTATCGTGAGGCCGTGGGTATAGTGGCCAGCCTGTATGAGCAGGGGCTTTTAGACCCCATGCCGGCCGACCTGGCCCCTGACTGGACGGGACACTTCACCTTCAGTTACTATCCTGGGGGAGAACTCCGCATGCACAACACCTCGGACATAGAGAGGATGAACTTTGAGCTCCTCGTATATGTTACCAACGCCGTGTACAAGGCGATGGCCCACTTTGCCTGGTACAATGCCACCTACGGGCTCGGGGCCTTTAAGCAGGACCGCTTGCTGACCCAGATAAAGGCGGAGGCAAGCCGGTTGAGGAGGTTTGCGGCCATAGAGAAGGAACTGGGTATAGAACACCAGGCGGAAAATTTTTGGAAACACGGGGAGTATACCGACCTGCTTCTGGGCTGGAAGATAAAGCAGAAAGAGGCGGGCAAAGCCACACCAACTAAACAGTAGTTCCGGCAAGAGAGCGGAAGGGCGGCACAAAGGCCTTTGTGCCGCCCTTCCGGGTTTATCGCATGCCTACCGGCGCATAAGTTTTTTCTGTTCAGTCATTTCCTTCTCTGCCTCGTCTTTCATCCCCTTCTGTTCGTACGCGTTCGCCAACTGGTAATGGACCCTGGGATTACGGGCGTTCAGGGTGATAGACTCCTTGAAGGCCTCGATGGCTTCGTCATAGTTGCCTTTTTTGACGAGGGCCATTCCCAGGTTCAGATAGCCCATTTCAGGGTGATGGCCGGCCTTTATCTGATTCTTGAACTCAATGATGGCCTTGTCCGTGTCACCTTTTTTTATGTAGAACACGCCCAGGAGGGAGTAGAGATTCCCTCTGTCTTCGTGGCCCGTCAGGTATTTTTGACATAATGCTATACCCTCGTCTGACATGTCCTTATCGTAGTAGGCCAGCGCAAGTTCGTAGGGTGTCCTTGTGTGGTTAGGGTTCAGCTCCAGAGTCTTCTCGAATTCGCGTATCGCATCGTCAAGCCTGCCTGTGTTTACGTAGACAAGGCCGAGTTCGAAGTGGGCCTCGGCAAGGTTGGGTGCCGCCGCGATGACTATCTTGTATTCGCGGATGGCGTCCCGGTACGCGCCGTATTCTGCAAAGTTATGGGCCTGTGTAAAATGTGTCTGGATTTCGACAGAAGACATGTTCCTGGCTGGCACGTTCTGCTTGTCGTCCGCGACAAGGAACGTCCCGGATGAAATGACCACGAGTACTGTTACACACGTAAGAACCATTCGCATCGGTATCTCCAATCATTTAAAAGACAATAGACAGGGGGTCCACAGGCTTGGGGAAGACACCCTTGTCTATACTTTTGCCGTCATCAAATAAAACGTAACTGTATCTGCCATAGTGGCTCAACTTGTGCCCGGCCGTGCGGACGGCCTCCGGGCTAAGGCCGAAAAAGAGGCATATCGCAGAACCCTTCTTGTTGGGATTGGGAAAACAGTAAGACAGCGAGGCATCTTCTTTGTCATATCTTGTCCCATTCAGGACGAAGGACCCATTCTCGAACTTCAATGCGGGCGAAACGCCCTCCTGCAATCTTTTTACCACAAGGTTGTTGTCAGGGCTACCCAGCAAAAAAAGTTTTCTGGAGAGGTCCTCTTCGCTTATTTCTGTATCCGGCTTGATTTCCGCGTGGTGCTTGAGGTGTTGCGACATGGCCTTGTACTCCTCGATAAGGCGGCTGCCACCCTTTGTCGGGTAAACGACCAGCATTCTCCTGTCTCCAAGCACCTTGTCAATGGTAGGGGGCGTTTCTTCCGGAAGCAGACGACGGAATATGTCGAAGTCCGGGTCTATGTATATGGCCCTGGGTCTTGACCTGGATGATAGTTTGTAGCTCTGCCGGGGCGAGTGCATCTCAAGCTGACGCGCATGCTCTTCGCCGTCTTCGGTAACCAGAACAATTGGCACGAGCAGCCGGTATGCAGGTGGCTTTTGGGATAGTACAATGTCCACGGTGTACGGGCCCTCCTTACCCGTTTCCTCCACCGCCGCACTTTTCACTTCCAGCAGGGGCGCGCCCTTCTCGTATACCCACTGCCTGAAAAACCAGCCTAAGTCCTTGCCGGAAACCTCTTCAAAGACGTTTTGGAAGTCCTCCCACGAGGTCTGCTTCCACTTCCTCTCTTTATATACGGTCTTAAGGGCCTTGGAAAAGGTCTCCTGGCCCAATAATTCATTGAGCAGGTGGAATACCATGGCGCACTTGCCGTAGAGTACGGACCTGACGGCCTTTTCCGTACGCGGAACGCCGCCCTCGGTGAAGCCCTCCAGGGAAAAATCCATGTCATCGTACATGTGGTTGGCGTACGTCCTTAATATGTCCCTGCGGTACTCCATGGCGGAGGCGGGGCTTATCAATTTCTTGTAATGATAGTCTGCCACGTAGGTTGTCAGGCCCTCGCACCAGTTCCCATGGTCAGGGTCCGTAAACACGGAATTTCCCCACCAGTTATGCGCGACCTCATGCCCCAGCGAAATGTGCACTATAAACGGCAGTTTCAGGGCGGCCCTTCCCAAAAGGGTGTAAGAGGGCATACCGTAACCCGTCGGAAACAGGTTTTCCACCACCGTAAACCTGCTGAACGGGTAGGGACCAAACATCTCCTCATATATTCTCAGATAACGTTTTGTGGCCTCAATATAACTTTCAGATAACTCCTGTTCCTCGGGGAAAAAGTACGTGTATATGTCTATATCGTTATAGACGTCATGAGTGGTCTCATATTTGGCCGCCAGCAGGAAGCAGCTATCAGAGATGTAATTGGCTTCCCACACGAACAGTGTTGTACTGTTCTCTTCTCTCATGTCAAGCAGCCGCCCGTGAGTTATGACCTCATACCCGGAGGGAACCCTTGCCTCTACCCTGAAGGTAGCCAGACTAACGCCCGGGAGGTCCGGATACCAATGTGCCACGGGGGTCAGATATACAAACTCAGGCGTAATGGTGGCGTAGACGACGCTGTCCGAATCCAGAGGCGTATATAAAACGCCGTGATATGAAATTTTGAGAGATATGTCATTACCGTTTGGCGAAACCGGAAGATAAATCTCTAACTGGCCTGAACCGGCCGGTCCGTTCTCCCCTACTGTCTTGTCGCGAGTTAACCGTTTCCACTTAAGCGCCTTAGAACCCATATTTACGGAGTCTACATGGAGGTGTCTATTCAAAAGAAAGATAAGTGTCTCATTCCGTGGGCCATCTTCGCCGTCACCCTTGTCCAACCGGAGACTCAGCGTGTCGGTGGCACGGAGGCTGTGCGACTCCAGGTCCAAATCCACCGCGATGTCATGCCCGAGTATCCGGCAGCCACCTTCGGCCTGGGGGCATGTCGATAAGAGGACGACCACGAGGAGCAGCGAAGATATATTAATAACAAAAAAAGACATTATAGCGACATTTTATCAGAAGAGCACGCCTGCATAAAGAAAAACCCTTCCGCTGTTATGAACGTTTATGGTATTATTTGTGTCGATGTGTAAGTAGTGTAACAATAGACCTATACCTGTTTGTTTGCTTGCAGAATCGTGCGGGCCATGGAGGTGGGTGCGGGATTGGATAAAAAAAGACGGATATTTTCCCCTCAGTTCAAGCTGGGAATAGCATTGATTGCGGGCAGCTTGATTTGCGGTTATGCGTCCCTGGCGGTGCTTGGAGGGGCGGCGGGAACAGGCAAGACCGGGCTGAGAAACCTCAGCTTGGTGATATGGTTCCTTACCTGGATACCGTTCCTTGCGGGTTTTGCCCTGAGCGGTAAAGAGGGCGTGCGACAGGCTGTGGGGCTGATTAGGAAGCAATTTGGTGAATCAGAATGGTTCCTTACATTGGAACAGTTCCTGGCAGACCGGATTGCGGGTTTGGAAAAACGCCTTCAGCGTGCCAGGGTTCTAAGTAAGGATTTTTTGTTGTGGTTTTTCGGAGAGTAACCTGCCAAAAGTGACCGTAACATTACCCCCTTCGGTGCCTCAGAATGTCAATAATCCGGGATTTCATGGGTTTCAGGCGAACCGGTGTCTGTAGTCTTTAGCACTTCATGTCTTCATCAAGCCGCGCCCAGAATGCCCGGTGTATCGCTTTCTGGGGCTAAATCCGCAAAAAACCTTGTCTAAACTCCGGGCTGTTGCTAGAATTCGTGATATGAATACACTATCTATGAAACGCGCGCTTTTGATTCTAACGTGGACGTTCCTGCTTGCCGCATCCTCTCCCGTAACAGACACAAGGGCCTGGGGTGAGACAGACGCAGAACGTTACTTTAACCAGGCATTGCAAGACTGTGAGACGGGTTCGTATGAGACGGCTCTGGATGCCGCGAAAAAGGCCCTTGAACTGGAGCCTGATTCCCCCAGGGCCTTTAACTACCTTGGCATAATCCACAAGAGACTGGGGCACCTTGAAGAGGCCACATCATACTTCAAGAAGGCCATGGAAGCCGACCCGGGGTTTGCCCCGGCCTATTCCAACCTGGGGACAATCTATCTGGACAGCGGCACGATAGACGAGGCAATTGAAATGCATAAGAAGGCGGTAGAGCTGGTCCCAAAGGGCGCGGGGTTTCACAACAACCTTGCGCTGGCCCTGGAGAAGAAGGGGATGACAGAGGATGCCGCGATGGTGGCGATGCATGCCACAGCCCTCGCCCCCCAACTGGCCGAACCACACTGGAACCTCGGGAGGTTGTGCCTCAAGAAAAAGATGTATTTTAAGGCCATCTCCGAGCTTGAAAAGGCCACTCAAATAGCGCCAGACCTTACTCCCGCCCGCCACCTGCTGGTCAGGGCCTACATCTCCCAGAACGTCCTCAAAAAGGCGGAAGATGAGTGCATGAAACTCCTTGAGTCGAACCCTCAAGACGCCTTGGCCCACGCGAACCTGGGTGTCATTTACGGAAGGAAGGGGTTGACGAAGGAGGCCGTCCAGGAGATACAAAAGGCCCTCGACATGCACCCCGGCCTGGCGGTCGCCCACATTGCGCTGGGAGACCTGTACGTAAAGGAAAAGAGATTTAACGAAGCCCTCTCCGAGTATGAGGAAGCGATAAAGTCCGATCCTGACCTTGCTGACGCCCACCTGGGTATTGCCAACTTGTATAACTCGGCGGGTATGCTTGATGAGGCCTTGTCCGATTTTAAAGAGGCTGCAAGGCTCGACCCGCACAACCCGGACGCCCATAAAGGCCTTGCCTATACCTATGAACTCAAAGGTATGGTAGAGGAGGCCGACAAGGAATACGATATATACGAAGCGTATATGAAGCTGCGCTAGGTCACCGTTCCCTTCAGAGTCTGAGAGGGACACATCCCGGATTCCACGGATAGAGGCCGTTATGAAAACGGAAGAAGAACTGCGCGCGTTTGTATCCTCCGAGCTCGAAGATTCCATCCACATAGTAGTCTCGAACCGGGAGCCGTACACCCACGTCTTTGACGGGGACGAGATACGCTGTATAGAGACCCTGGGCGGTGTGACCATAGCATTGAGACCCGTGATTAAGGCGTGCGGCGGGACGTGGGTAGCCCACGGCAGTGGCACGGCGGACAGGGAAGTCGTGGACAGAAAAGGCAGGTTAAGGGTACCGCAGGAAAACCCAAGTTTCACCCTCAGAAGGGTATGGCTCTCGAAGAAGGAAGAATATGGATACTACTACGGGTTTTGTAATAAGGGTCTCTGGCCCCTCTGCCACACAGCATACGTGCGGCCGACTTTCGACAGGGAGGATTGGGAGTACTATAAGAAGGTCAACCTGAAATTCGCCGATACCATACTGGACGAAATCGGCGACAGGCCCGCGCAGATATTTATACAGGACTACCATTTCGCGCTGCTGCCACGGATGCTGAGAAAAAAGAGGCCGGAGAACATGGTTATAATCCAGTTCTGGCACATCCCGTGGCCGAACCCCGAGGCCTTCAGTATATGTCCCTGGAGGCAGGAGATCCTCAAGGGGCTGCTGGGAAACGACCTCATCGGGTTTCAGGTACAGGGCCACTGTAATAACTTTTTAGATACCATTGACAGGGAACTGGAGGCCAGAGTGGACAGGGAACGCTTTGCGGTCTTCAGCGGCGGCGAGCAGACACTGGTGCAACCTTTCCCCATAAGCCTCGATTTCGAAGAATACAGCCAGTATGCCCGGAGCCAGGGGGTTGAGACGGAGATGGAGACCCTGTCACGAAGGTTGAGACTGAAGGAAAAGCTCATCGGTGTAGGGGTTGACCGTATAGATTACACCAAGGGCATAATCGAGAGACTGCAAGCCCTGGATAAGTTTCTCGAGCGCAATCCCAAGTATCATAAGCGGTTTGTATTTATACAGATTGGCGCGCCGAGCCGTATCCACATAGAGGCGTACAAGCGCTTGGCGGCCAACATCGAAGATACGGTGGCGGAGATAAACTGGAAATACCAGAAAGACACGTGGAAACCGATAATATATCTAAAAGAACACACCGTACGCCAGACCATTGTGGCGCTTTTCCGGCTTGCCGATTTCTGTCTTGTCAGCTCGCTTCACGACGGGATGAACCTCGTTGCCAAGGAGTTTGTGGCCACCCGTAAGGATAACAAGGGCGTGCTGATTCTGAGCCGCTTCACCGGCGCCGCCGTGGAGCTGCGGGACGCGCTCCTGATAAATCCATTTGCCATTGACGACGTGGCCGATACCATTAAAAGGGCGCTGGAGATGTCGGAGAAAGAACAGGGCAGGAGGATGCGGAAGATGAGGCAGACCGTTAAAGAGAACAACATCTATAACTGGATCGGGAGCATTATTGAAGAAACCTCAAACCTGGGTAGATAGTTAGATAGAAATACTATTACTTTGAAATACCTCTTCGACGACTGGGACAAAATAGCCGCGGCAGCCGGGACGTCTCCCCACATACTCCTGCTGCTCGATTACGACGGTACCACCGTCCCCATTCAAAGGGCCCCTGAGAAGGCGCGGCTGGACGAAGAGACACGTCAACTGCTCCGCAAGTTGTCCGGCCACCCAAAGGTCACGCTGGGTATAATCTCCGGCCGCTCCATAAGCGACATAGCTTCCATGGTCGGGCTGAATGGGTTAATCTACACGGGCAACCACGGCCTGGAGATATTGCTCCCTGGAAAACCCGTAGAAAGACTTTATGACGAGGAGACCCTTCAATTTATACGGAATGTACAGAAAGAACTGAAAGAACAACTGGG
The DNA here is from genome assembly GCA_024451685.1 of Candidatus Bathyanammoxibius amoris. Taxonomy (NCBI): domain Bacteria; kingdom Pseudomonadati; phylum Planctomycetota; class Candidatus Brocadiia; order Candidatus Brocadiales; family Candidatus Bathyanammoxibiaceae; genus Candidatus Bathyanammoxibius; species Candidatus Bathyanammoxibius amoris. The sequence goes on from JAMXCW010000001.1 coordinate 15,415, forward strand.
TGACATTAAAGGCGTGCTGATTGAAAATAAAGGGCCCATTATGGCCATACATTATCGCATGGCACGCGGGGATACGGATGAGGTAGTTTTAAAGGCGGTGCGAGGTCTCGTCTCTAAAAACCCCGGTCTGGCCATGAGGCAGGGCAAGATGGTGGTAGAAATAACCCCTGACATACCCTTCAATAAGGGTATGACCGTTAAATGGCTTCTGGATAATCTGTTTCCCGAGGAGAGACCCATTGTGATCTTTGCGGGCGACGACCTGACCGATGAAGACGCCTTCGCTATACTCGATGAAGGCGACGTCTCCATTTACGTGGGACCACGGCCAAACCATTTCTCTGCAAGATATTACACAAAAGACAGCAGTGGAATCAGGCGGTTTCTGTATGAGTTGGAGAATGTCTTAAACGTACCTTAACGGCTGTACATATGGAGGCTTGCGGCAGGCATTATGACGCTCAAGACGGCATCCCAACCCTTCAGGTTCTACACCCGTTTGAACCTGGTGGAACTCACGGGGAGACGGGCGAAGAACACCGCGGAACTTCTTAAACAGATAGAGGAGGTTGAGGATGCGGTAATCTATCATCACACCCACCGCTTCCTGCAGCAGTACCAGTACCTCTCGCCGGAACCGCCCAACGACTTCGCCTACTGGGTAAGGGAGATACTGGACGACCCCGTCCTCGGCGAACTCCTCCAGTCAATAAACGTCTGTGACTACGACAGCATCTCTGCGCTGCGAAAAAAAATCGCGGACACCATCAGGAACCACCTCGCTTCCGCCAGGAAGTCGTCTCTCAAGACAGCGCCCGAAGGCGGGGAGTTTTATTTCCTGAAATCGCGTCCGTTCATCTTCCACACGCCGTACGAGGCCCGGACGCTTGAAGAATTCTTGACATACCTGCAGGAAGTAAGTATTGACTCACTGTATTTCCACCTGTTTGAGGCGCGCCTGAGGCTGGGGCGCAGCACGAATGACTTCTCGTTCTGGCTGGAAACCAGCCTGGGCGAGGCTGAACTCGCGGAAAAGATATGCAGGTTAGACCCCTACACCCACACGCTGGCGGGACTAAAGAACAGGATTGTCGTCATGATATCTAAACGCCTTAAGGAGGAGGACGTGACGGTTGGCAGGGATTATTAGAAAATACACTGACATCGTTGGTGAAAGCGTAATAGAGGAGCTCTTCATCCTTGCCGAGCGGTTCGGGGACCGCACGGTTCAGAACGTGAACTCTACCGCGGTGGGCGGCGGTGTGGCGGAGATACTTAACCGCATGGTGCCGCTCCTCAATGAACTGGGCGTTTCCACCACCTGGGACGTGATAAAGGGAGGTGAGCGTTTCTTTGAGGTAACCAAGAAGATGCACAATGCCCTCCACGCCTGTCAGGTCGAGTTTACCCCTGAAGACTGGGACGTGTTTGCCGAGACCACAGAGGCCAACGTCGAGACAATGGATATCACCGGCGACGTTGTGTTCATCCATGACTCCCAGCCCATCGGTCTCATAAAAAAGCGGCGGGAAAATGATAACGGTAGTAGATGGGTATGGCGTTGCCACGTGGATTTTTCCTCGCCCGACCCCGTGGTATGGAAGTTCTTGAAGAAATTTATAGAGAAGTATGACGCCTCCGTGTTCTCCGCGCCCCAGTTCTCAAAACCGCTGAAGACAAGGCAGGCACTCATATCTCCGTCTATCGACCCGTTGAGCCCCAAGAACAGGGAACTCAAAGATTCAGAGATAAGCGGTGTACTGGAGAGGTTTAATATAGACCCGGAACTCCCCATAATAACGCAGATATCGCGCTTTGATTACCTGAAAGACCCGGTGGGGGTGGTAGAGGTCTACCGCATAGTGAAAAAGAACGTCGACTGCCAGCTCATCCTTGCCGGCGGAGGCGCGACGGACGACCCGGAAGGCGAGGCGGTGCTGGCCCAGGTCAGGGAGGCGGCGGGCGATGACCCCCATATACACGTGCTGCTCCTGCCCCCCGCGTCGGACATTGAGATAAACGCCCTGCAGAGGGCGTCTGCCGTTGTGCTTCAGAAATCGCTCAGAGAGGGGTTTGGGCTCACCGTGGCCGAGGCCCTCTGGAAGTCCCGGCCAGTGGTAGCCAGCGCTGTGGGCGGTATCCCGCTTCAGATAGCCCACGAATACAGCGGCCTCTTGTCATATACCATTGAGGGCACCGCCTTCTGGGTCAAGCAGATATTGCAGAACCCCGAGTTAGGCGAGAAATTGGGCCGTAACGGCCGGGAACACATCAGAAACAATTTCCTCATCACCCGCCACATCCGCGAATATTTATTACTGTTCCACTCCCTCTACCACGAAGAGGATGTTGTTCATCTGTAGGATTTTTCCCCTTGAGGGTGCCGCAGGGCTTTAGCCCTGCGATACTTAACCCGTAGTTGCCCCATTTATGGGGCACATGGAATGTAGCGTCGGAGCTTGCTCCGACGTTCAAACGTGGCAGCAAGCTACCACGCTACACAAAAAATGTAGGGACAAGGCTCGTCCCTGTCCGCGGACAGCCACAAGGGCTGTCCCTACAAAATCAATTTCTGTAGGGGTAGGTCAAGGCCACGCTTTGACCGCAAATTGATTTGCGCTTGGGAGGGGGTGTCAGGCATTAAGGTCGATAAATTTTAGTGGAACCTGTCTGGTTTTATGGTCAGGTGCCACGTTATATTGTTTTCCAGCGCTGGCGGCGCGTCGGTCAGGTGGGAGTCTAGCTGCAGAGCCTTTTCTTTATATCTGTTTGCCTCTGCGGTCTTGCCCATTTTCTCCAGGCAGAGGCCCTTATTGTATAGTGCGGGGGCGAACACGGGGTCTATCTCAAGGGCCCTGTTGTAGCTCTTTATGGCGTCTTCGTGCCTGCCCAGATGGTCAAGCCTGGAGCCCAGGCTATTCCAGGCCAGTATATTTCGCGGGTTGATATCAAGCGATCTGGTGTAGCACTTAATGGCGTCTTCGTGCCTGCCCAACTCGGTCAGGCCGATGCCCTTGTTGACCCAGGCCTTAAACTTTCTGGGCTCGATCTCAAGGGCCCTGTCGTAGCTGTTAATCGCGTCTCTGTAGTTGCCCTGTTGTACGAGGCTGACGCCCCTGTTGAACCAGGCGTCAGCATCGTTCGGGTCAATCTCAAGCACCCTGTCGAAGCTGTTAACGGCGTCCTCGGACCGGCGGTCCTCGATAAGGCAGTTGCCCCGTTTGTACCAGACTGCAGCGTTGTTTGCGTCAATGTCTATTGCCTTTTTGTAGCTCTTCATCGCAGGTTCGTACTGACCCAGTTTGACGAGGCAGTCTCCCTTTTTGATCCAGGCCTCGATTCTATCTGGTTGAATCTTAGACGCCTTTTGGTAGCATCTTACGGGGCTGTCATAATCCTGCCATAGGATGGCGTAGGAATCGCCCAGACGCAGGAGTCCTTTTGCGTATTTATTATTGACAAATATCTTTTCCAGCGCATCAAGGGTGTGTCTTTCAGGGCCGTAATCCGGATTATACACATTCTCACAAAAGTCACGGTGCGGGGCCTTGATAGAGTTGTTAACCTCTATTATAAGGTCATTGCCCTTTAGTTTGTTGATACAGAGATTCCATTTCGATAATCCCTTTGAAAAACTTGTTCTGAAGATGACGTCGGATACGACCTTGACGAGATTTTTCTCCGGTTCAGGCATGAAAATACGCGACAGGAGCTTAAGCGCGGTGCAGACCGCGCGCTCATCCTTGCCCAGTGCCTGTAATCTGCGCCTCATCTCTTTAAGGTCCAGGACCACGGAGCCCGGCGTGGCGTTATCGAACTCAAAGTCTTGAATCCCAACCTCCCGGGCTAACTGCCCGGCCTCAGCCTCGCTTATTTCTCTGAATCCTATTTCCTGAAAGTTGCTAAGCAGCCTTCTCGCCTCCCGGTCTTCCATTATCTTATCGGTCTCTTCACCCGTCCGCAGGGCGGCTACTACCAGTAATCTGTCGCAGGCACCTTCAAGACGTGAAACGAGGCCCCGTAAATCCAAACACGAATTAATGACGTACTCGTCCAGGTCGTCCAGGAAGAGTGCCACCTTCAGGCCCTTAACCGTGGACATGGGGCGGATATTAAGGCTCTCGAGTCTGCCAAGCTCTGCGGGGGACGGGGCGAATACGATGAAGTCGCCCAGCCTTTTAAAGACTTTTTCATAGACGGCCCGGGTCTTGCCTATTTTTGGGGCTCCTTTGAAGATAAGTTTTTTTACTACTTTGCGGTCAGCCCCTTTGTCGTCAAGTTTTGAGAGGGCCTCGTCGAGTCTTCCGGGTTCTCTAAGGTTTTCTAGATAATAGGGATGGTATTTTGTGATGCAGGCGTATTCGGGTGTGACCGCGGACGCGCTCCGGAACCTGTCCGCCATATCGAGACTTCCCGTAAGCCAGTTGCAGAGCTTGTGAATCTCATTCACCGGGGCGGAAGGAATATTGGTTTTTTCAGGTGTCTTGTCCATTTGTCTTAATTATTATAGGGAAACAGGAGCGGTCTACCCTCTGGTGTAGCATTCGGGTTTGAGGACGGCTATGCAGGGAAGGTTCCTGTAGCGGTTATTATAGTCAAGCCCGTAGCCTACTACGAAGTCGTCACCTATCTCAAAGCCGGTGTAGTTGGGACTGATATCCTCACTCCTGCGGCTCTTTCTGTCAAGAAGCACACATGTCTTTAGCGACCTGGGATTGCAGTTCTTTATGTCATCCACCACCCTGCGAAGTGTCCTGCCCGTGTCTATGATGTCATCCACCAGCAGCACGTCCCTGCCCTCGACGTCTACGCGGAGCTTGGTGAGCAGGAGGGTCTCAGCCTTGGGGGACGTGGAACTGCAGTAGGTTGACGCGCCTATCGTATCAAGCCGCAGGGAAAACGGGAGAAGCCGGATAAGGTCCGATAGAAACACAAGGCTGCCGTTCAGTATGCCGATAAGCGTGAGGTCCTTGTCCCTGTACTCTTCGGCAAGCGTTCGGGAGATCTCCTTGACCTTCTTGTTTATCTCTTCTTCGGTGATTACTACCTTTTCAATGTCGTCTTTCATGGTGTCCTTTGTCTCTATTATTTAGCGGGAGTCTCAGCGTGTTCTACGGCCTCCTTGATGGCTGATATCCGCTCCTCCCTCGCCGCCTGATACTTGATGCGCAGGTAAAATATGGTGGCGGCCAGGAGAAACGATATGGCATTTGCGCCTATTATAATCTTGTCCTTGAGGTGGAACCCGTACAGAAACCACAGGAAGGTGCCGATGAGCACCAGCCCCAGGAGCCAGGGCGATACGTCATTGAGGCTCTTTGTTTTGATGCCCCGGAGGAGCTGCGGAACCAGTCCGCCGGTGGTACATGCCGCAGCCACTATCCCGAGCAGTTCCCACATCCTGTTATCCATCCGCGCGCCTTATCTTAAACGGGCCAGGGTATTCCCCCGGCGTGGTAAAACCTTGATTATATATGTGCGATTGTGAATGTAAACAGGAATCCTCAGGCGGGTAAGTCTCAGCGTGTTCTACGGCCTCTTTGATGGCTGATATTCGCTCGTCTCTCTCTGCCTGACGCTTGATGCCCAGGTAAAATATGGCGATGGCAATTAGAAACGACAGGGTGTTGGCCTCTATTATTATCTTGTCTCCCTGGTGTATTCCGTTTTGAGCAGTGTAGAATTGGAGATCTTTTCTAATTGAGAGAATTAAGAGAAAATAACATTTTCCCCTTTTCGCTAAAATCATGTGGATATAATTCAAGATTAATTGAGTCTGCTGAAATTTCAAACATCGGAGTGCAAAATGTAGTTAAAAACCCTTCCACCGCGTCCATTCGATTGTCAAAATGAAGAATCTTATCAGACAAAATCTTGATAAATCCTTCTTTAGAAAAGGGCGCACTCTTTAGTAATTCCTTGCCTCTCTTATATCTTGACCGAGACGTTCCCACCGGGATATTTAAGGATAGATGTTCAAATGTTTCTGAAGTGTAATGATTAACATGGTAAAAGATATCGGTAATTTCAGTCAATGATGTCTCGGTCGATGTTGTTTCAATGTTTATTCCTCGAAATTCTTTCATTGATATAATAGTATACGACATTGTTCCTGAGCGTGGAGAATGCATTTGGGTCCGCAGGACGGCTTCTTTTAACGTTTGTGATTCCAAAATATACCGATCTAACAATATCCTCGGAAAACCTAAATTTGGATTTATATCTGGAAGGGGTGGGAGAGAATCTAAGGCAAATACTAATCCATGCGAGTTAAAACCCCAGGCATTACCGGGAATACTTCCAGCATTTGTAAGTGCCAGGAATTGTGTATTATTTTCTAAATGAGCAATAGTTATATAAGAATTCTTGCCAATAACAGGCTCGTAATCTTCGTTGTGACCGATTATTATTTTCTGTGGGGATTTAAATACAATAGTTGCACATCCGTCAACTGACGATAAGCAGTGCCGGAAATTATGTATTAAAACATCCCTGAAGTTTATTCCGGCCCCGTCTGCAATTCCTTTTATTTCTTGAATATATTGAGGAAATATTTCATTGGACCGGTTATATAATTGGTCTAGCCATTCTGGATGTTTCTGGTCCTTGGCTTTATTTAATTTTAAAATTGTACTCGAAGTAAAAACGGAGTTAATACGGTCTTGAAAAGTTTTTCCAGTTTGAAAACCAATATCGTAATTACTTCCAGAGACATGGATTGTGGGTAAAAAGTTATCTGAAACCATAGAGTAAAACCATATTCCAGTGATTGAAGAAACTGAAGAGAAATCTTAAAAAAGTAAACAAATTACTCAGGAACATTTGGAGAATAAGTTATATCTTTTTTATAACTTTGAAGTTTATATGCCTTTTCACCTTTTTCTAAAATATAGTAGTCTGGCATTAACGGAATCTTGCCAAAATTTGAAGCGACAACGTACATTGGTTGTGCAAGCCCACTCGTATGGCCGCGAAGTCCATCTCTAATTAATTCTGCGCCTTTTTCTATAGGCGCTCGAAAGTGATCTACTCCAGGTGCTTGCTGGCAATAAAACATGTAATACGGTCTTATACGAACAGATAAAAGCTTTTGATGAAGTTTTTGGAAGGTATTGACGTCATCATTGATGCCCTTCAGCACTACACCTTGATTTCCAACGTTGATACCCGCATGGAGCAGATCCCAGACCACTTTTTTTGTTTTATCCGTAATCTCTTTTGGATGGTTAATATGAACATTCAGCCAAATTGGAATATCGTGCTCTCCTCCTAATATCTCAAGAAGATTTTTTGTTATTCGATGAGGGCATGTATTTGGCATCTTTGTATGAATTCGAATTATTTCAAGATGTGTAATACTTCGAAGGCTATCAATTAAATATTTAATGTTTTCATCTGACAACATTAATGGATCTCCACCGGTCATTACTACATCGCGAATTTCTTCGTGTTTTTGAATCCATTCTAACCCTTCATTGGCATCGAGCCGTAAATCTAGTTCTTGATCAATTACAACTTCTCTTCTAAAACAATATCTGCAATAACTTGCACATACGTCGGTTACTGTGAACGCAACCCGGTCATCATACTGTCTTGCAACACTGTCAGGCCTTTTCCCTTCTTCCCCAAATCTATCGGTTTCCTCCCGGTTTTCTTTGAACACTAAATAATTTGGAATTCCATATTTGTTTTCATTTTCTTTCATTAAAGGGATGACCATTTTTCTTATTGGACAATCAGGGTCGTTTTTGTCCATAAGAGATGCATAATACGGTGTTGTGCCCCATCTCACATTTAATGTTTTTATTGCCTTCTCTTCGTCGGGAGTGACGGTAATATATTGGCTCAGCTTTTCCAGTGTATTGACCTGGCTCTTAATCTGTTCTTGCCATTGCCCCTCTTCTTGCCAGGGCTCAACTTTTAATTGGTACATTTGTCTTCCTCAAATTTCAAACAGATCCCAACGAAATAGCACACAATAAAATAGAAAAGAATTAATTAAATATCAATATATTTACTTCTTTCTCTCAAAGTAATATGTGTTCGGTGTTCCTCCCAGTCCTTTATTTTTAATCCCATGTATTTATCATAAAGTAATTCTCCCATAATACTTCTCAAGAATTGACTTCTCTCTGCTTCAACTAAAGCTTCAAACATACATTTGGGTAGAAATCTATCATCCCATACTTTTGAATGCTTAACTTTCTCGTATATACTCTGAGATTCCGGTTCCCCGCAGTCCAGTTTATCATGAATTCCTTTTAATCCCATTTCTATAAGAGTGGCTAATTGGAGATAAACGTTTCCAGAAGGGTCAGGTGATCTCAATTCAAGTCTTGTAGCCTGTGGGTTTTTCGCCCATGGAATTCGAACCATGCAACTTCGATTTGTAAGCCCCCAGCTTCTTACAATTGGAGCTTCTCTTTCAACAACGTACGCCTTATATGAGTTAAATGATGCAGCCATAATAATCGAAGTTTCTCTTGCGTATTGCAAGAGACCTCCGATAAAGTGTTTCATCGTTGAACTTAAAGAATGTTGAGAATCAGAGTCATAGAATAGATTCTTCATATTCTGGTCCAGCATACTTAGATGAATATGGAATGCATTTCTGTTTTGTCCGTTAAATGGTTTAGGAATAAAAATAGCATGGTACCCGAATTGTGCTGCAACTTTTCGTGTTACATAGTGAAATAATATAGTCTCATCTGCCACTTGAAGAGGGTCTGTGCATACAATATTAATTTCATGTTGGGATTCGGATACTTCATGATGTGCCTTTTCAAATTTTATTCCAGTTTTCTTTAAGACACTAATAATCTCTCTCCGAACCGGGTCTCCTTTATCATAAGGATCGATATGAAAATATCCTGCATGATCAGATTTAACACGTTCTTCAAGATCGGATTTAACATATTCTTCAAGAGTGTCTTGATTTATTAAAAAGAATTCGTGTTCTGCTCCTGCTAGAAAGGCGGCACTGAAAGTTTTTTTTGCTTTTGCTAAGACCTGTTCCAGCATTAACCTGGGGTCCGCTAAATATCTCTTATTTTGCTGGTCGAATATTTTACACATAAAGAATCCGACCTTTTCTTCCCCAAAATTTAGTACATGAAAAGTTTCCATAACTGGTTTTAAAATCCTATCACTGCCTTCAATTGAAGCAAAACCGGCAATAGAGCTGCCGTCAAACCCAATCCCATTCTGAATTATGTCTGAAATATCATCTGGGTTTACGGTTAAGGTCATTGGTCTGCCAAGCAGATCGGTGAAGAAAAGGTTTGTTGAATCTGCATCTTTCAGCATTTCATTTATATGTTCTATGTCTATAGTATTTTGTTTCTCGATTTTCATGTCATGTTTCTCCCGGAAGAGTTAGCAATACCAGTATAGACTAAAAACATAATTTGGGGAATTTAAGATTATTATAGTGCCCTCCAAAGTTAACATTTTAAGCAACGGTCTGTGATAGAGACGCCTATCGTTTCTTCGGGTATCAGGCCGGTGGTATATGCCGCAGCCACTATCCCGAGCAGTTCCCACATCCTGCTATCCATCCACGCGCCTTATCTTAAACGGGTCAAGGTGTTCCCTCAGCGTGATAAAAGCTTGATTATATATGTGCGATTGTGAATGTAAACAGGAATCCTCGGGCGGGGAAGTCTCAATTTCCCGTCTGAGCCGGTCTGTCATGCTGAATCAAACGCAAAATATATGCCGTGCTTACGTCGTTTGTAGCCGATACTACAAAATTTGTAGGTTTTGCAGTCTTATGAGGCAGAGGACCGCAGGGAGAGGAAATGGAATGATTAACGGTAGCCTCTGTAAAAATAAGGACTTAGGGAGTCATGCCGGAAGATGTAGCTCATAGACCCAATCCATGGCACAGAGATTGCTTTCTTGCGTATTAAGTACGCAGCCTTAAAAAGACAGGTTACAGGATACCAGAAAGAGAGGGATGGCAGATGAAGACCCTGGCAATACCTCCGGTAGGGGAGTCCCACAGGACGGGAGACGGGTGGAATAAACTCAAGAAAGCAGGTGTCAGTGCCGTTATGGGTTTCTGTATGTTTACCTTAATTTTTATACTGGTTTTACTAATAGAGAAGATGTAGGCCGGCCTTGGGATAAGTACCCTTGCAGCCTTTAATATTGATACTTACACAAAAAACCTGCAACAGTATTTGGTGCGGAAGGGGGGAGTCGAACCCCCACAGCCTTACGGCCACTAGCCCCTCAAGCTAGCGCGTCTGCCAGTTCCGCCACTTCCGCCCATTCATCCTAAAACGCCATTCTAGTTTGCCCTCATTGAATGTCAATGTTTTTCGTTCCTGCCCGTCTTATGTTCTTAAGTGGTTTATACATAAGTCACTACCGATCTGACGCTGTGTTCTTAAAAATTTGTTTACAAAATGAACGAAATTGATTATAAGTAATATATAAAGGTTACGAGAAGACAGTGCAATGCATAAAATACAGAAAAAGGTCATAAGAGAGCTTCAAGCCAGACTTTACGACAGAAGAGAGTATCTGGCTGAGGCCATACAGCGCCGCAGCCAGGACTGTAACGATTCAGGGGGTTACAGGCTTCCTGACGTCATAGATGTAGCTTCTCTTGCGTCAACGGAACAGCTTGCCGCACTTGTGGCTAAGGCGGAGCTCCGCGAGCTGAAGGAGATTGAGGACGCCCTTGCCCGCATCAATTCGGGCAGCTACGGTGTCTGTAAGGTGTGCGATGGTACCATACGTAAGGACAGGCTGGAGGTCCTCCCATACGCCACACTCTGTGTGAAGTGTAAGGAGTTAGAAGAAGAGGGGTACGGGCTGGAAAGTCAGAGCTATGAGCAAGACTACGGAGAGGTAGTGTACGCAGACATTCTCGATGTAGACAGCGAGGGCATCGACAAAAAGAAGCGGGGCAAGGTCAAGAAGACCAAAGCCAGAAAGTATTCACACAACTGAGGTAAATGACGCTTACAGAAAAATTCCTCTGGGGATGTGAGAGTTTTTCCGATAAGACCGCTGTCAGTGACGAAAGAGGCTCTTTTACTTACGGTATGCTCTTAGCCGCTTCGCACGGCATGGCCGGCCTTTTTAAGACGTTCGGGCCGGGCAATAACGTAGGCATATGCATGCCCAGCTCCAAGGAGTGTGTCGCCAGCTACTTCGCCTTGCTCCTTAACAGACAGATTCCTGTCTTCATAAACCCCCTCCTGTCCCCGCAGCAGGTCGGCTATATAGTCAAGGACGCCTCCCTTGACACGGTAGTTACCGTCAGCCACTTTAAGCAACTTCTCGAGCCGATGGTAAAGAACTGTATTTATCTGGACCAGATGCAGTCTGCCGCGGCAAAACCCTCGGCACCTGTCTCGTTCCAGACAGGAGACCCGGAAGACACGGCGGCCATATTCTATACCTCCGGGACCAGCGCCAACCCCAAGGGTGTCGTCCTCAGCCACAGGAATATCATTAGCAACCTGGAGGGTTGTGTCAAACCTTTCGGCTTTAGTGAGAAGGACGTATTCATGGGCACGCTGCCGCTCTTCCATGCCTTCGCGTTCACTGTTACGATGGCACTGCCTGTGATGTTCGGTGCACAGGTTATCTACGTAGCCCGTTTCTCAGGACCGAAGGTGCTGAAAAACATCGAAAACCACCGGGTGACCGTCCTTATGGCAGTGGCGTCGATGTACAGGGCGCTCTTGAGGTCGGCCCAGACGTCAAGTCACGATACCAGCAGCTTGAGGCTTGCTGTGACCGGCGGTGAACCCGTGCCTATGGACATAATAAATTCGTTTGAATCGACCTTCAAACTACCACTTATTGAAGGCTACGGCCTGACGGAATGTTCCCCTATGGTCTCTGTAAACAGCCCCGAAGAACACAAATATGGCACTGCCGGAAAGCCCCTGCCCAATCTGGAAGTAAAGATAGTGGACGACAGCGGTTCCTCACTGCCCACGAACCAGGACGGTGAGATTTGGGTCAAGGGACCGAACATCATGAAGGGATACCTTAACCAGCCGGAGCTTACGGGAGAGACGATTACCCCTGACGGCTGGTTCAAGACGGGCGACTATGGCAGGTTCGATGAGGACGGTTTCCTGAAGATAACGGGCAGGAAGAAGGAACTCATAATCATAAGCGGCGAGAACATCTCACCGGTGGAGATTGAGGACGTCTTAAGTCATCACCCCAAGGTCTTTGAGGTAGCGGTGGTTGGTGTGCCGGATAAGATGCGCGGCGAGGTGCCCAGGGCGTTCATAGTGCTGCATGACGGCCAGCAGGTGACGGAAGACGAACTCAAGCAGTTCTGCCACGACAAGCTCCAGCACTACAAGATACCCAAGTATTTCGAGTTCCACAAGGAACTCCCCCACGGCCCCACGGGCAAGATACTAAAACGCGCGCTGCCAACCTCCTGAGATTTTCTAACCCCCCCATACCCCCTCAAACACCTCCTCCGCAGGGCCGGTCATAAAGACGTCTCCGCCCTTTGACCACTCAAGCGTCAGGTCACCCCCGGGCAGGCGTGTCAGAACCTTCCGCGAGGTCTTCTTGTTCAGCACACCCGCAACGCATACCGCCGCCGCTCCCGTACCGCAGGCCATGGTCCGGCCCGATCCCCTCTCCCAGGTCTTTACCCGGACCTCTCCTTTCGCCAGTATCTCAACGAAATGGACGTTGGTCCTATCGGGGAAGGCCCTGTGGCGCTCTATAAGGGGGCCGTATCTTTCCACCGGAAACCCCTTCAGCCGGTCGAGAAATATGACGCAATGCGGATTGCCCATGGACACGCAGGTAATGTCGAAGGTCCTGTCAGCCACATTGAAGGACTCGCCTATGACACGTGTGTTAACCCCTGCCGTGCCTCCCTTCATGACCTTTTTTGCCTTCATGGGTATCTGTCTTCTCAGCAGGCCGGGGCGGCCCATATTCACCCTTACCGCCCGGACCCTTGGGCCCTTGACCTTTAACTCAAGGGTCTTTATTCCCGCGCGCGTCTCTACCTTCATCCTCTTTTTCGGCGCAAGACCGTGTTCATAGGCATACTTCGCCACACACCGGATGCCGTTGCCGCACATCTCGGCCTCACTGCCGTCGGCATTGAATATCCGCATCCCGACGTCCGCCTTTTTAGAGGGTGTTATGAGTATGAGGCCGTCTGCTCCCACCCCGAAGTGCCTTGAACTCATACGCCGGGCAAGCCTGCCCGGGCTGGCGACCTTCTCCTCAAAACAGTTGACGTATATATAATCGTTGCCTGTGCCCTGCATCTTGGTAAATTTCATTTGCTACCCTTTGAGACCGTCTGTATATAATATGTGGATTAAGATGCCCAGTTTATCGGCAAAAGACACTATTGTCAAAGGACTATAAACGGTGTAAAAGGTTTTTGGCTTGCAATCGAGGGGAAAGTTCATTATAGAATTAACTCTCTATGTATAAAAGGAGCCATGGCAAACAATGCGTATAGTAGTCACCGGTGGTGCAGGTTTTGTAGGTTCTCATGTCTGTGATTATCTGCTGGGAAAGGGGCACACCGTTATATGTATTGACAATCTTATAACGGGTACTAAAGAAAATATTGCTCACCTGGCGGATAATGAGAAGTTTACATACATAAGGCATAATGTTTCAGAATACATAGTCGTTGAAGGTGAGGTGGATGCGGTCATGCATCTGGCATCTCCTGCGAGTCCCAAGGATTATATGGAGAATGCCATACCAACGCTAAAGGTCGGCTCGCTTGGCACGCTGAATGCCCTGGGCCTTGCCAAAGCAAAGAGGGCCAGGTTCCTCTTGACCTCTACGTCTGAGGTGTACGGTGATCCTGACCCCGAACATCATCCACAAAAGGAAAGTTACTATGGAAACGTAAACCCCGTGGGACCCAGGGGTATGTATGACGAGGCAAAACGCTTTGCGGAGGCCCTTACGATGGCCTACCATAGTGATGAGAAAATAGATACAAGGATAGCCCGCCTGTTTAACACCTACGGCCCGAGGATGCGCCTGGACGACGGCCGCGCGCTGCCCGCGTTCATGTCGCAGGCCCTCAAGGGAGAAGACCTTACTGTCTTCGGCGACGGTACACAGACACGCAGCTTTTGTTATATATCCGACATGGTCGAGGGACTGTACAAACTCCTTGAGTCAGATGAACATGGGCCCGTAAACCTGGGGAACCCTGCCGAAATTACAGTATCACAATTGGCCGAGGAGGTTATAAAATTAACGTCCACCAAGAGTAAGGTAGTCTTTAGACCCCTTCCGCAGGATGACCCCAAGGTCAGAAGGCCGGACATATCGAAGGCGAAGAGGATTCTGGGCTGGGAGCCGAAGGTAGACAGGCGAGAGGGACTGGTAAAGACCATGGAGTACTTTACCCAGAAGATACAGGGACAGACCGCGTAATTTCACTACCTGATGGCGATTGTGGCAGGTATGCCGGCCACAGTCCACGCCCGACATCGTGACCCAGAAACCAGGAGCAATGAAAAAGTTGTTGGCCATTGCAGGAAGCCCTAGACGTGGGGGCAACTCCGAGCTCCTTCTCGACGAAGTAATCAGGGCGGCAGGCGATGCAGGGCTTAAGACGGAGAAGCTGGTAGTGAGTGAACTCGGCATATCGCCCTGTATGTCATACGGCAACTGCTGGGAGACGGGGGACTGTGTCATTGAAGATAAGATGCAAGAGGTCTACAGGAAGCTCCTTGACGCGGACTATGTGGTCGTGGCCTCGCCGCTGTATTTTCTGGGCGTTAGCGCGCAGCTCAAGGCCCTGATAGACCGCTGTCAGGCCCTGTGGGCGCGGAGGTTTATACTCAAAAAACCCTTAAGAAGCGGCGATAAGCGGCCGAAGGGGCTTTTTATCTCGACAGCGGCCATCAGCCAGGCGGATGACAAGATATTTGCCGGTTCCGGACAGACCGTAAGGGCCGTGTTCAGTACGCTTGAGATAGAATGCGCGGGCGAGCTGTTCTTCAAGGGTCTTGAGAAACGCGACACCGTCAAATCACACCCTGAGTTTCTAAAACAGGTTTATCAGGCCGCCAGAGAGCTTGTGAAGGAATAAGGATCCCGCAAAACCACCCGATGCCTCCTTTCCTGGATTTTCAGGTGCCAAAAGTTACCCTTGACAGTGGATGGACATGGGGAGTAGAATCCCAAAAATCATTCTACAGGTGTCCACGTTTGTGTGGGCTAAGAGGGAAGATGGTGTGAGTCCATCGCGGAGACCCGCCGCTGTATTCGGCGACGAACGCTGCAACAGGCCACTGTCCGTTTTTTATATTGTGTGGATGGGAAGGCGCAGCCAGTAGGAAGACCCGATAGTCAGAAAACCTGCCTGTAGATGCTTCATAGTATACCTCGTGGTCAGGAGGCGTGAAGTGTTACATGACGATTAACCCGCATTCTTTCCTGCACGCAGGGAAAAGATGCGGGTTTTTTTATTGGGAGGCAGGCCAGCGAACGCTTATTAATTAAAAACTAAATCTGTGCAAGATGTAAGGGAAGGCAGTATCAATAATCTGCCGCTGCCCCGCAACTGTAACGGGGACGAAACCTGCACGTAGGCCACTGTCCGTTCTTTTATGTTATGTGGACGGGAAGGCGCAGGGAGTAGGACGAACCGATAGCCAGGAAACCTGTCTTGCGCGTAACGTTATCCCGTTTCCGAGGGGAGAGGAGGATAGTATTGAGCTACGTATTCTGCTGCGCAATTTGCTCCCTTGTTTTTGCCGAGGCGGCATTGGCAATAAATAGTGATGAGAAGCAGCTCAGAGACATGATGAATCAGGTGGAGTACTTGAAGGCCCGGATGGTCGAGAACGAAGAAAAGATAGCGATATTGGAGTCAGAACTGAAAGAGTTTCGCGGCCCTGTGCCCGTATCAGAGAGTTTTGAGGTGGCGGAGGAACCTCTCCATCCTCAAAAGAAGGAGCGGCTTGAAGAACGCGTCAAGAGGCTTGAGGACGTGGCGGAGAAGACCTTTGCCCTGGAGCCGATCGGAGAGATAAGAAGGGTCAGGGAATGGGTCTGTCCCGACGGGCACATCTATGACCACCCAAGCCCCGACTACAGGTGTTACATCTGTGACAAGCCCCAGAGAGAGAGGTTTACCTACAGGAGGCACAAGTACGCCCGCAAGCAGACCGTCTCCGGCCTGATAGGGACAATGATGGAGGAGGAGCTTAAGAAGCGGGTGTCCGTGGGCCTGAGCACGACGGGTGTTGTACAGCAGTCAGTGAACAGCCACAAAAATGACGAAACATCCGCCGAGGGGTCTTTTGACCTATTCTTCCTGCACAGACCCATGACAGGCTCAATACTCTTTGTAAACCTGGAGTCCATCGGGGGAAGCGGCCCGAACATCTTTTCCAGGACCCCCAATAACATGAACGACGACGTCTCCAGGGGTTCCCATCAGGACGAGGACGGGCTGGACAGGGTGAGCGTCAGAGAGGTCTGGCTGCAGTCTACGTTTATGGAAGAAAGGCTGCGACTAGTGGCGGGCAAGATAGACCTGTCCAACTACTTCGACATGAATGCGGTAGCCAACGACGAGACCACACAGTTCCTCGGCAGCACCTTTGTCAACGACCTGGCCCTTTCCCTTCCTGATAACGCCCCCGGACTTGTCGGCTATTTTGACACAAAAAAGGGTTTCAGCCTCGGTCTCGGACTTCAGAGTAACGACAACTCAGGCGAAGCTGTCACTGACAGGCTCTACGGGATAGCGGAGTTAGACTACTATGCCCCGGAATTCCTCTTTGGACGCGAGGGGAATTACAGGTTTTGGGGCAGGTACAATGGTGAAGACCGTGGCCGTGCTTTTGGATTGAGTTTCGACCAGAAGTTCGCCGACAGGCTGACTGCATTCAGCAGATATGGCATTACCGGCAATACGGCCCCGGGAGAGGTGGAGTGGACGTGGAGCCTGGGCCTTGGGCTCGAGTCACCGTTTCCATCCAGGAAAAATGACCACACCGGACTGGCATTCTCTCAACTTAAGTTGCCCGGTGGGGAAAAAGAGGAGTTTATGGAGGTGTACTACAATTTTTTTATAACAGACCGCATGGCGCTTTCACTTGACTCCCAGGTATTTCTTAACTCTGTCGGCAACGGGGAGGATAAGACTGTTGATGAAGATCTCCTATCCGCATTTGGGTTTAGGGTTCAGATGGATTTCTAACACGAAGACATAAAAAGGAGGTATGACTATGCCAAGATTTTTTGCAGTGGCCGCCCTTACGGCGGCAGTGGTGATGTCCTCTCTCTGCGCTGACGCGAATGCCGCGTCACTCTCAGGGCGGGACATGGGTTCTCTCGTATTTGTTACCAACAGGGACAGTAACGACGTCGTTGCAATTGATACCGCGACCAACGTGCCGGTAAGCCGTTTTGAAATGGGCCCGTCGTGTGCGCCTCACATGGCTATGCTCTCGTACGACGGGAAGAAACTGGTAGTGCCGGGTACTGCCAGGAACGACCTGACGGTCTTTGACGTCGCCTCCGGCAAGATGTTGGCCCGGGTGGCGGTGGGAGCCAGCCCTGAACATTTTAGTGTCTCACCCGATTCCAGGTTTGCCTACGTAGGCAATTTTGACGAGGGTACGGTATCCGCCGTGGACCTTACCACATATAAAGAGGTGGCCCGGATAGAGGGCTTTGCCGAGCCGCACGGGGTGACCTTCTTACCCGACGGCTCAAAGGCCTATATCGCCAACTTCGGCGCCCATGAGGTAGGAGTGGTAGACACAAAGACCCATAGTCTTATTAAGCGGATTGCCGTGGGGAGCCATCTTAAGGTGGCCGCGCTCAACTCCGGCGGGCACGTTACGGAGATAAAGGGTGTAGCTAACGTAACCCTTACTCCCGACGGCAGATACGCCTACGCCGCTGATGGTGATTCCGGAACCGTGACGGTAATCGACACCGCCACCGACAGCGTCGTAGCCGACGTTATGGTGGGAATGGAGCCGTGGCGTGCGTATTCTTCACCCGACGGCAGGTACATGCTGGTTCCCAATAACGGTGATGAGACCATCAGTGTCATAAGCACGGATACAAACGAGGTCGTTGCCACTATGAAAGGCGGCTCGGGAATGACCGGCATTAACTTTGTGGATGGCGGTAAGAAGGCCTATGCCATCTTCAGCAATGAAGGTGCCGTTGCCGTGTACGACATGGATAAGATGGTGGACGTTAAGCGGCTGAAGCTGGGCCGCCGGATGGCGCTGGAAACTGCCTCTACCGACCCCGCGGGGGAAAAGGTGTATCTGGTATGCTCCACCACCAACTCCGTCTATGTGATAGACGGAGCGACCGACAGTGTCTCGGTTATTCCCAACGTTGGCAGTGGCCCGTGGGCAGTGACCATACTGGGCGGTGCCAACTACTGTCATTAATCCGGGAGCGCGTGCTGACGGATTGCGTGTCTCTGTTCGAGTTAAGCCACGGATATGGCGGGGCCTTTCTTGCCGGCCCCGCTATGGCGGCTGGTTATCATCAGATCATGTATATGTAAAAATACTCGAAATATTATGATGCGAAAAGTGCCGACCCTAACCAATTGTTATCTTCCGCCGCTGGCGTTTGCTGCCATCTTATTACTGAGTTCCGTGGCCGCGGCACACCATAATTGGCAGGACGGTGTTGAAGTCCCAGCGGGGGGGTCCGCAGCCGCCCCTGTCAGGGAGACACCCCTTAAGTATAATGCGATCCGTGTGGAAAACGGCAGCAGCGTCTCCGGTGTAATCAGATTTTTTTCCGGTAAGGCCGTAATCGACGTCAAAGACGCCGTCGTCTACATAAAGGGCATACGGCGGGGCAAACCCTTCACGAGATTTTCAGGTGAGGGAACCCCCTTTATAGACCAGAAGGATTTTGTCTTCGTCCCGCATGTTACAGTTATCCCCGTGGGCGGCACGGTAGAGCTTAGAAACGCGGACCCTGAGATGCACAATGTGCACTCCTATTCCGGCAAGAACGCGTCATTTAACGAGGCCATTCCATCGGCAGGCAAACCCGTCCTGAAAAAATTCGATTTTGTGGAGACGGTGCGAATCGGGTGCAATCTCCACCAGGAGATGTCCGCCTGGATAGTGACCAGAGATAACCCCTATTATTGTTTGACGAGCGGAGACGGCGGCTTTAATATTGAAAATATCCCTCCCGGCACGTACAAGCTGGCCGTCTGGCACGAGGATTTTGACAGGAAAGAACTCACCGCCGTGTATACAGACATAGACGTTGAACCCGGCAGTGAATTTGAGGTAGATTTTTATCTTTCTCGTATACATTCAGAATGACACATGTAGACTGTTGTCTTTCTCAAGGTCATTGTATTTCAATAAACCCTTGCGCGACTCCCATAATCCCTTTATGAGAATAAGATTGCCATCTCTTCTGCTCACCATTTCTGTTTTTATATTATTGACTGCTTCCGTAGAGACAGTTTTGGCACAGGTGCGTTCCGGCAATGATAATGGTAAGAATGAACAACGCGCCGTGGAGATGGAGAAGGCCGTACGGGCTATTGAGGAGTCTTACTATACGGGGAAAGGCAAGGAGTTTGACGTTACGGTCCTGAAGGCCGGGTCGCTTGAAGACGTAGTCGGTTCTCTAGATGAAGAGAGCAGGATTATTGACCGCAAACCGTCCTCCCTGGGGTTCGTTCGCGGCCTTGAAGAAGAGGGCACCATCGCAAGGGCTGAACTCCTTGAGCGGGACTTTAATTACATCGGTTACATGAGGCTGAAATACTTCAGCAGGAGGACGAACAGGGATTTCAAAAACGCCATGGGCAACCTGGGGGACATGGATGGTTTTATACTGGACCTGCGTGACAACCCCGGAGGCTTTTTGCAGAGCGCGCTCGACGTGCTGGGTAATTTCATCTCCGGCGGCAAACTGCTGCTCACAGAGGTACGCAGGAAAGGAAGCGAACAGCACTTTGCTCATACAAGGGCCCTGCCCACACTGACCGAAGACATCCCGATAGTCGTTCTAATAAACGCCTCCACCGCGAGCAGCGCCGAGATAGTCGCCGCGACCCTCAGGCACTACAGGGACGCCGTCATTGTCGGGCAGAAGAGCCACGGCAAGGGCACCATACAGGATGTGATACCCCTGAGCGCGAAAAAAACGCTTATACTCACCACCGGGGAGTATATACTTGCCGACGGCTCCTCATTCAGGGACTCAGGCATCGTGCCCGACCGTCTGGTCGAGGGCGAAAGGGAGCAGTTTGAGACCGCCGTGTCCATCTTGAAGGATCGTTAGTATTCCTGCCGTGTCTGTGGACGTCCTTATATATTTCCGTTTCAGTTTGACAAATATTACCAAATCAATTATTTTGCCTCTTGGCCGCAGATTGTATTACTATTACATGGATAAGGGAGGTAAGCTTTGGCAATGGAGGAAAGGCGCTGTCCCGGAGAAAGATTTACCATAAGCGTTACTATATGCCGCGCCAGACAGAAGAGATACTACGTAAAGTGTAAGACGTGTGAATACAGCGAGACGAAGGGGTCATCGGTAATGCCGCAACAGCGAAGCAACGTAACACCCGGAATCTTCAAGGGTTATGATGTCAGGGGCCTCTATCCTGAAGAGGTCAATGAGGACGTGGCAAGGCGTATCGGCACCGCGATGGTCCACTTTCTCAGACAGCAGAAGGGCAGCATAAAAGACGTCGTGGTGGGCAGGGACATGCGGGACTCCTCCACGCCGCTGGCCCGGGCGCTTATTGAAGGCATCGTCTCCACCGGCGTAAACGCCATAGATATCGGCGTTGTCGCTACGGACGTCACGTATTTCGCGGTGGCGAAATACGGTTATGACGGGAGCGTGTCGGTCACGGCCTCCCACAACCCGGCGGAATATAACGGGTTCAAGATATGCCGGGAACAGGCGGTGCCGGTAGGGCTTGAGAGCGGTCTGGCGAAGATAAGGGACATGACGATACACCCGCCCGCCCGGCAAGACGTTCAGCACCCCGGCAAGGTGATAGAGAAGGACGTACTGGAAGAGTATAAGGCGCACGTTCACTCCTTCATCCGCAACATACGCGCCATGCGCATAGTGGTGGACGCGGGGAACGGCATGGCCGGGAAGATGGTGCCCCTCGTATTTGAAGGGCTTCCCTGCGAGATAGTGCCGCTATATTTTGAACTCGACGGCAATTTTCCCAACCACGAGGCGGACCCCTTGAAGCTCAAGAACCTCAAAGACCTCCAGGAACGCGTGCGGGAAGAGAAGGCCCAGCTTGGCGTGGCCTTCGACGGTGACGCCGACCGCGTGTGCTTTGTGGACGAGAAGGGCGAGGCCATCGGCAGCGACATTATCACGGCCCTCATCTCAAGGGAATTCCTGAGCGAGGACAAAGGGGCTACTATTATTTACGACCTCCGCTCAAGCTGGGTAGTGAAAGAAGAGATAGAGAGAAACGGCGGGGTGCCGTACCGTGAAAAGGTGGGCCACGCCTTCATAAAGGCCACCATGAGGGAGAAAAACGCCATATTCGGCGGCGAACTCTCCGGGCACTACTATTTCCGCGACAACTATTACGCGGATTCGGGCATGATTGCCTTCATTGAGATGCTGAACATCCTTGGCCGGAAGAGGGTGAGCATGTCAAACCTTGTGGCACCGCTCAAGAAATACTACTCAAGCGGCGAGATAAACTTCACCGTGGAGGACAAGGACGCGAAGATAGACGAGCTCGCCGAGAGTTTCAGAGACGGCAAGGTCGACCGTCTCGACGGCGTCACCGCCGAGTACAGGGACTGGTGGTTCAACGTCAGGAAGTCCAACACCGAGCCCCGTCTCCGCCTGAACGTCGAGGCCAAAAGCCGCGACGTCATGGAGAGGGCAATCAAACGCATATCGGGGATTATTGAGGGATAAGAAGTACTACGTCTATTCTTGTGTAGCTGCCCCATTTATGGGGCGTGTGTAATATGTAAATGCCCGGGGCTAAAACCATGGGTTGCCCGTGTAAGTAAACAGGTTCTAATCCCCCCGTCTTTGGCTTGCCTTTGGCCCGTTTCAGGTCTATAATTTAATATGGCCGTGGGGAGAGGAATAGGGACGAAATCCATCTATGATAAAGAAACCCCGGGGGAAGGGCTAAAACTGCTCATAATGAGGCGGTGGCCCAGGGGTGTCTCCAAAAAACGGATAGACGAGTGGGATAAAGACCTGGCACCAAGCCCCGGACTCCTCAACGACTGGATAAAAAAGAAAATCCCGTTTAAAGAATTCAGAAGGAAATACCTCAGTGAGATGAGGACTCAAAAGGACAAGGTAAAGGTCCTTGCCGGGAGGGCCAAAAAAGAGACCATCACGCTGTTCTGCCACGAGGAAGAAGACACCTACTGCCACCGTAAGATGCTTAAAGAGCTTATAGATAAATGCAGGTAAAGTCATGAAAATCATGGACTTCGAGACCAGACGTATGGAGATGGTAAGGACGCAGCTCAGGGGGAGGGATATAGTTGACGAGCGTGTCCTCAAGGCCATGGGGAAGGTGCCGCGCCACCTCTTCATGCCCGTGGATGTGTGGAGCAGGGCGTACGATGACATGCCCGCGCCCATCGGAGAGGCGCAGACCATATCCCAGCCATACATGGTGGCCTGTATGACCCAGGCCTTGCAACTGAGGAGGTCGGACAGGGTGCTTGAGATAGGCACGGGCTCAGGCTACCAGACGGCCATACTGGCTGAAATGGTGGACAACGTCTACACCGTGGAGATAAGACCTGTGCTGCTTGAGCGGGCCAGGGATACGCTTGAGGAGCTGGGCTACGGTCACCGGATAACCTTCCGTGTGAGTGACGGTCATACCGGATACAAAGAAGAGGCCCCTTACGACGCCATAATCGTAACCGCCGCCGCAGACAACATCCCCCCGGCGCTGGTAACACAGCTCGCCGACGGCGGGCGCCTGGTAATCCCCGTGGGATACCCCGAACACCAGATCCTTCACAGGATTACCCGGTCGGGAGCGTTTACCAAACAGGAGCAGCTCCTTAGCTGTATCTTCGTTCCCATGGTCGACAAGGACGAGGTCGACCGTTACGGGTAGAGACGTTAGATAATTCTCCACAGGGGTCACACACAGCTGACCATCTGTGAGATTTTGATACGGTATATCATGCACATCGACTCCTCAAGCTTCGGCAATATCAGGATTGACGGGTGCGACTATTCGAGCGACGTGATAATATACCCGGACAGGGTGAACGCCGGCTGGTGGCGGAAGGACGGGCACAGGCTGCAGGAGGAGGACGTCGGTGAGATACTCCAGGCCGCGCCACGGATATTAATAGTGGGGACAGGTCAGGATGACCGCATGAAGGTTGCTCACGAGTTAAAGATACTGCTTGAGGAGAGAGGCATAGAGCTCCATGTCGCCGTAACGCCGGAGGCCTGCAGGCGGCATAATGACTTTGCGGGAGGCGATAAGACCGTCGTCACCGCCCTTCACCTGACATGCTAGTTGCCACGATATATTACGACTACGATCGACCATGCAGAGACAGATGACACAACCCGCCGCCCTTTACGTCCACATACCGTTCTGCGTGAAGAGGTGCAGCTACTGCGACTTTAACTCGTCCGTCTATCAGGCCGGCGTCGCTTCCAGGTACATAGCGGCGCTGGAGAAGGAGCTTGGGGGCGTAACAGACTATCCCTACAGGACGGTTTATATCGGCGGCGGCACGCCCACGGCCATGAAGGACGAGCAGCTCAACCAGCTTCTTTCTGCCATAAACGGTTCGCTGGACATAAGCCAGGTAAAGGAATATACGGTGGAGGCGAACCCGGGGACGCTTAACGCCGGGAAGGTCGCCCTTTTAAAGGACGGCGGTGTAAACCGCGTCAGCCTGGGCGTCCAGTCCTTTAACGCGAGGGGCCTGAGGTTGCTGGGGCGCGTACATTCGCGGATGGATTCACTTAACGCCTTCGCCGCGCTCCGGGACGGCGGGTTTAACAACCTGAACATTGACCTGATATTCGGCTGGCCGGGGCAGTCCCTTAAGGACTGGGAGGAAGACCTCTCTGAGGCCATGACACTTGACCCGGAGCATGTCTCGGCCTACTGCCTCAGCGTCGAGAGGGGTACGCCCCTGGCGAGGGAGATAAGGTCGGGCGGAACAGCGCCGCCGGATGAGGCCGCGCAGCTCGATATGCTGAAAAGGACCATATCCTTCTTCGCATCGGCCAATAATACATCGGCGAATAACGGCTACAGACATTATGAGATATCGAACTTCGCGAAGAAGGGCCGCCGGTGTCTCCATAACATCAATTACTGGGAGAACCTTCCGTATATGGGTATCGGGGCCGGTGCCGTATCGTACCTGGACGGCAGGCGCACCTCCAACGTAAGGGACGTCGATCGCTATATCAGGCGGATTGAGATGGGAGACGATGGCACCGGAAAGGACGCCACCACGTTCAGGGAGCGTCTGTCTCCCAGAAAACGCGCCGCCGAGACCCTTATGATGGCGCTAAGAATGACCTCCGGCATTAAGGAAGAAGACTTTGCCGCCCGGACGGGTTTCTCCCTGAGTGAACTCTACGGAGACCCGATAGACAGGCTATGTGAGCTGGGCATGATTAGTATGAAACGGGGCAGGCTCCGCCTTACACGTAAGGGCCTTTTCGTGGCGGACTCCGTTATTATGGAATTCATGTAGAGATTTTGTTATAATGCGATTTTTTAAGAATCGGCGATACAAGTAAGGGTTTGTACTAAAGGGGTCATAAGGGTTGATAAACGCTACAGAGATAAGAAACGGGATGATGATAAAGCATGACGGGGACCTGTACGTGGTTGTGGGATTTCACCACCTTACCCCCGGCAATAAACGCGGGCTGATACAGGCAAGGCTTAAGAACCTGAAACAGGGCAACGTAATACAGAGCCGCTTCCGCGTCACGGATAAGATAGACAAGGTCTTCATGGATTACCGCACCATGGAATATCTTTACCACGACGGAAGCAACTACTGTATGATGGATACCGAGACGCTGGAGCAGGAGTTTCTGCCGGGGAGCGTATTGGACGATTATGCCCTGTACATGTCTCTCAATTCCAAGGTCAGGGTTGGTTTCTATGAGGGCAGGCCGGTGTCGGTTGAACTGCCCGCCGCCGTTGAGTTAAAGGTAACGGAGACCTCGCCGGGCACGAAGGGCGACACCGTCACTAACGCATTCAAGCCGGCCAAGCTGGAGACCGGCCTTGAGATAAAGGTGCCTATGTTTATAAACGAAGGAGACGTTCTAAAGGTAGACACCCGCAGCGGCGAGTTCCTGAGCCGGGCGTAACCCTGGAAAAGTAAGTGGTATATTTATGCGTTAGGCCTGGCCTTAAACGGCCAGATGGTTATAATGTGAAACGTGGGGGTGGGCCGTTATCGTAATATCCATTAACGGGAACGCATCGTGAAAAACATAGAAGAATCCCTGAAGTCGTACGGCACGCGTATTGACGCTTACCTCAAAGGACTTATCCCCGTCAAAGATGATTATCTGAGCGACGCTATCTGGTATCACATGGAATCGGGCGGCAAGCGTATGCGCCCGGCGCTTTGCCTTATTATATGTGAGGGCCTGGGCGGCAATCCGGATGAGGCCATGCCGTTTGCCGCCGCCGTCGAGATACTGCATAACATGTTTCTCGTCCACGACGACATAGAAGACGGCGACACCATGCGGCGCGACAAACCCACCGTCTGGGTCAAATACGGCACGGCAAACGCCATAAACGTCGGTGACTACCTGCTGGGCCGCGCCTACCGCGTCATACTGGAGTGTGACCTGCCACTGGAAAAAAAACTCAAGCTGCTGCACATCTTTACCATCACGTATGAAAAGACCGTGGAGGGGCAGGCCCTGGACATAAACTGGAGGGGTTCCACGGATTTTACCATAGAGCACTACCTCCAGATAGTGGAGCTGAAGACGGCGTATTACCTGACCTGCGGCATGGTGGGCGGCGCCGTGGTGGCGGGAAAATCAGACGACGTGGTTGAGAAGATATGGGAGCTCGGCAGGAGTATAGGACCCGCCTTCCAGATACGCGACGACCTCATAGACCTCACGCACGGCAAGGGCCGGGGCGGCGTAATCGGCTCGGATATAAAGGAAGGCAAGCCCAGCTTCCTCTACGCCTATACGATGAGCCAGGCGGGCGCGGGCGACAGGGAAAGGCTTATTGAGATAATGCTCAAGCCCAGGAATGATACGTCGTCACGCGTGGTTGATGAGGTTATATCGCTTTACAACAAATACGACACAATAAATTACTCGCAGAAATTTGCCGACGAGCTTGTTGAGAAGTCCTTTAAGATCATTGAAGAGATACCCGTAGAGGACAAGTCCGCCTTCCGCGACATCGCCCGGTTCATGACCGAAAGAACGGTGTGATAATGTTAAGGTTTGAGAACATAATACCCTGGATATAAACCTACATCTCCTCAGGGGTCTGGAGGCCAAGGAGAGTAAGGCCGTTTCTGATGGCCTGTCTTACCGAATCCGAGAGCAGTATCCTCGCCTTTGTCAACGTTTCATCCGGGCCGAGAATCCGGTGGTGGTTGTAGTAGCGGTTGAATGTACCGCAGAGTTCCAGTAAATAGTTGCACACTATCATAGGTTCGCAGGAACGCACGGCGCCTTCCGTGGCCTGGGTAAATTGTTCCAGCTTCCTGACCAGCAGGTACTCATCCTCCTCCTTGAGCAGTCCGTAGTCCACATCCGTACCCACCGGTTTCCCGTATTTCCTTATCACGCTGCAGAGACGCGCGTGTGTGTACTGTACGTAGGGGCCGGTCTCCCCGTCGAAGTTCAGGACCACGTCCCAGTCGAAGACAACGTCCTTCGCCCGCCTCGTTGACAGGTCGGTGAAGACGACCGCGCCGATTCCCACCTGACGGGCTATCCGTTCCTTGTTTTCAAGCCCCGGATTCTTTTCGTCTATTATCTCACTTGCTCGTGTCACCGCCTCGTTGAGGACCTCCTCAAGCAGGATTATCTCGCCCTTCCGGGTGGACATCCTGCCGTGTTTGAATTTTATGAGGCCGAAGTCCACGTGGGCGCAGTCCTTTACCCAGTCGTCACCCAGGAGTTCAAGCACCTTGAATACCTGTCTGAAATGCAGTTTCTGTTCGGAACCCACCACGTATAACATCTTGCTGAAGCCGTACTCCTTGTGACGGTATTCCGCGGCACAGATGTCGCGCGTGGCGTAGAGGCTTGCCTCGTCACGCTTCTTAAGCAGGCAGGGTGGCATGTCGTACTCATCCAGGTCAACTATAAGCGCCTCGTCGCTTATCGTCGTGAGTCCTGCGGACTTGAGCCTCTCTACGGTATCATCAAGCATCTCGTTGTAAAAACTCTCGCCGGTGTAGTGGTCAAACTTTATCCCCAGTGCGTCGTAGACCTTATTAAATTCCTTCAGGCTCATTTCTCTGAAGTGTTCCCAGAGTTTCCTTGTGTCGGGGTTGCCGCCCTCGAGGTCCTTGAAGGCCGCCCTGGCCTCTTCTTCGAGTGAGGGGTTTTCCCTGGCCTCTTCGTGGAATTTTACGTACAGGCCGTTCAACGCGCCTATGGGGTTGTCTTGCAGGGCCTCTTCACTGCCCCAGTGCCTGAAGGCCGTTATGAGCTGGCCGAACTGTGTGCCCCAGTCCCCGAGGTGGTTTATCCCGATAACCCGGTAACCGAGCGCCTTATGGAGCTTGTAGAGGGCGTTTCCGATAACGGCGGAGCGGAGGTGGTGGACGCCCAGGTGTTTTGCGATGTTCGGGGATGAGAAGTCAATGACCACCGTCTTACCGTGGCCGATACCGGGCTGGCCGTAAGAGTTTTTTTCGGCAAAGACCTCTTCCAGCACCCATTGCGCAAGCCTGTTTCTCTCGACAAAGAAGTTCAGGTAAGGCCCGTGCGCCTCCACCCGGATTATTTCTCCCCCCGCGAGCGGAGAACCCGCGAGTTCCTTTGCTATCAGTGCCGGGGCCTTCTGGAGTTTATCCTTGAAGGTAAAACAGGGCAGTGCGTAATCACCCATCTCAGGTCTTGGCGGGATGGTGATGAGCGATTTTACGGCGCCTTCCTCAAGGCCCGCATGTTCCCTGAGCCGGCGGGTTATCTCGCTTATGAACGGGTTTTCGTGGGAATGGGTATGGGGGTTTTCTACCACTTTAAATCCATAGTCTCACGTCTTGGACTGTTTTGGGTAAACGCTGAGGTTTAGTCCCATGCTCGAACGTACCTCCTTCATAGTTGTGTGGGCGAGCTCTCTACACCTCTCCGCGCCACGTTTCAGGACGTTCAGCACGTAGCCG
This sequence comes from Candidatus Bathyanammoxibius amoris, assembly GCA_024451685.1. Lineage (NCBI taxonomy): Bacteria > Pseudomonadati > Planctomycetota > Candidatus Brocadiia > Candidatus Brocadiales > Candidatus Bathyanammoxibiaceae > Candidatus Bathyanammoxibius > Candidatus Bathyanammoxibius amoris. The sequence goes on from JAMXCW010000001.1 coordinate 43,776, forward strand.
GGGTCGTTGTCCAGTTCCTTTGCCTTTTGTCTCATCGGCGCAAGTTCCCGGATTATGTTGTCGGACAGGACTTTTTTGCATTCCAGGCACCCGATTCCGGCCGTCCTGCAGCCGTCCGCGGCCCAGTCAATCTCTTCGTCCGAGGAGAAATATTTGTGAAGGTGGTAGATGTTGCAGATCTCTGGAGTGCCGGGATCGGAACGCTTTATCCTTGCCGGGTCGGTTACCGCCACCGAGAGTTTTTTCCATATGGCCTCAGGTGATTCAGTGATGCCGATATAATTGTTCATGCTCTTACTCATCTTGTTCGCGGCGTCGAGGCCCATAATCCTTGGTGCGTCTGAAAGGAGTTCCTTGGGTTCAGGGAATATATTGCCGTAGCGTCTGTTAAATTTCCGGACTATTTCCCTTGAGAGTTCAAGGTGCTGGAGCTGGTCTTCTCCCACGGGCACGACCTCCGCCTTGTAGAGGAGTATGTCGGCCGCCTGGAGTATAGGGTAAACGAACAGTCCCGCGTTTACGTTTTCCCTTTGTTGCTGCGCCTTGTCCTTGAACTGGGTCATGCGCTCGAGATGGCCTATGGGTGTGACGGTGTTAAGTATCCATGCCAGCTCGACATGTTCGGGCACGTGGGACTGGACAAACATGGTGCAGCGTTCAGGGTCAAGTCCTGCGGCTATGTCCGCAGTCGCCACCTGGAGTATCTTCTTCGACATGTCATCGGGGTTGTGCTCCACGGTTATAGCGTGGTAGTCGACGATGGAGAAGATACAGTCGTATTTGTCGAGCAGTTTGACCCAGTTCTTTATTGCCCCCAGGTAGTTACCTATATGTACTTCACCCGTGGGTTGGATACCGCTGAAGAGTCTCTTTTTCATAGGGGAGTTTTTGCCTTTTTCATCAAATTTTATCAGAACAATGGGCCCTTTCAAGTACTTTTAGGCCCCTGGTTTTGTGTTGACAAGGTTTTTAGGTGCAATATAATTTATTATATAAGAGAGATTTGAGTGTCTTTTCTATATGAGAGGGGGCCGTTATGGCGGATATTATGAGATGGCCGGAAGTGCCTGGTTTTGGTTCCCTGCAGAGGGAGATGGACCGGCTGTTTGAAGACTTCTTCCGCAGGAGTGGGCTGCCGGCACGGTGGGGCCCGGCGGTAGACGTTTTGGAAACGTCCGACAGCGTCATAGTTAAGGTCGAGTTGCCTGGTGTAGACCCGAAGAGCGTGGACATAGCTGTTTCAGGTGAAAACCTGACAATAAAGGGTGAGAAGAAGGAAGAAAAGGAAGAGAAGGGCAAGAACTTCTATAGAGTTGAGAGATCGTACGGGAATTTCTGCCGCACCATACCCCTGCCGGCCGCTGTAGAGGCGGACAAGGCAAAAGCGGATTATAAGGAAGGCGTACTTCAGGTAACGCTTCCAAAGTCTGACAAGGCCAAAGCGAAAAGAATCCCAATAAAGACCGATTAAAAAAGGGATATAAAGAGACAGGAGTTTAAAAGAGAGGGTTTAAGACGCTCTCTTTTTTTAATTGCGCCGGACGCAATCAAAAGTTTTTCAATAACTTTCGTGCTGAAGTTCCAATATTCTCGGTGTGATGGATTCTATCTTCTCGATGTTCTCCTCACAATCATACAGATGCTCTGCCAACGCCTTCGCTTGCTTAAAGTTTTCAAGCGCACCGGAGAAGTCTCTTTCATAGTAATCATTCATACCGGAATAGAAGAGATGCAAGAACTGTATGTTGTCGTCTGAGCGTATAGCCAGCGCCTTGCCCGACATCTCCTTTGCCTTCTTGTTGTATCCGCTCTTGTGATAGCTCTTTGCGGCCACAAGGAATGCTTCCCGCCTGCCGTCCTTATACATGGAGGACAGGATTTCGTCCCGACTCTTCTTGCCGAACGCCTCCTCTACCAGTTCCTCCTCCTCCAGCAGGAACCGGACCAGAAGGCCGTTTTCACGATAGCCTGTAATCAAATCCTTCAGCTGTTCCAATGTGTTGATTATCAGGGTGTTGGTCTCTTTCAACTCCTCGGCCAGCCTCTTTTTTGCCCTCATAAGGATATGGTTTTCTTCTCTAAGGAATTTCTTCTCGAGAGACGTCTTAGAGGCCTTTTGCTTCAGCTTGTAGAGCTTGGGCATGTATACCTCCAGCTGATAACAGTTTTCTCTTATGATCATGGCCTCGTGAAAGATTGAACCTATGGCCAGGTCAAATAACATTTCCTGTTCCGTGGAATGGTCGTTGTTGCGGAATAACGTCTGGCAGTTCTTCTTCACGTTAAAGAGCATTGAATGCCCTTTGTCGTCTACCAGTTCCTGTACGGCATCAAATCTCAGGTTGCCCATGTGGTAGTCTGAAAAGAGCTTGCGATAGAAAATGGCCGAGCGGAGGAACTGCTTGACTATTTCCACAACCTTACGGTCTCTGTCTTTTTCGGTTATCTCTGTCATGTCTTGTTGGTGATAACTTGTATATGGATTCAGTTTCTGGCCTTGCGGATGTCACAATTACACATTACATCTTTGGTGTGCGGTCTGTCAACACCTGAGGAGCCGGGCGGGGAATAGCGGCAGGGAGTTCGCGGCTACTCGTAACGCAAGACTTCCACGGGGTTGAGCCTGGCGGCCTTCATCGCGGGGTAGACACTGGCAAGGACACTGAGGACTATGGCCACGCCGGTAATAATTAATATGTCCCAGAGGTTCAGTAACACCGGAATCTCGTTAAAATAATAGACCTCCGGAGGGAATGGCCTCCATCCCGTAATGCCGTAAAGTTGCTGCTCCATCCAGTTGACCCTCAGTGCTATCCCGGCACCGAGTGCCACACCTATGGCCGAGCCGATAACTCCTACGATAAACCCGTTGAACAGGAAAACGCTCATTATGCCGGTCTGCGTGGCGCCGATAGACTTAAGTATCCCGATGTCCTTTGCTACGACGAAGACTATCATCCTGAGGATTGCCATGATGCAAAAACCGGCTATCAGGAGTAAAAATAAGAGGATTATGGCCATCACCCGCCTCTCCAGTTGTACCGCCCTCAGGAAGGTCTTTCTCGCATCCTCCCATGTCTGCACGAAATACTGCGAACCCAGCATCTTCTGCAGTTCGTCCCTTATTTCCGAGGAACGGCGGTAGTCGTCCAGTCCGACGCTTATACCCGTCACAGAGTCAAGGCTTCCGGTCAATTCCTGCGCAGCCTTCAGCGGGATGTACACGTAGGTTTTGTCGTAGTCGTACATGCCGGACTGGAACCTGCCTTCCACGATAAAGGGCTTTACGCTTATCTTGTCCCAGCCCTTAACGGTGACGAGCACTATCTTCTCCCCGTTGGGCACGAAGCTGTCCGGGTCTTTGACAGGGTCACCCGGCGCGAGCCGCAGGCGTTCCACACCCACGAACGCGCTGTAGATATTGTTCTCCCCGTGGCGCAGGTTGAGATACTCCGGTTTGCCGCCGAACTCCTTCAGGTAAGTGCCGAATTTTCCGACCTCCGCCTCCAGCTTGGGGTCTATTCCCCTGAAATACGCAAACTCCTTGGAGCCCCGTATCCTCATAAGCGCGGGACCCTCCACAAACGGTGCGCAGGCCTTTACGTGTTTTACCTTTTTTACCCTCTCCATAACATCCTGGTAGTCGGTAAAGCCGTAAATTCCGCCCCTCAGGATTATTACATTCGTCAGGGTCCCCCGGATACGCATCCGCAGCTCCTTGTCAAAGCCGCTCATCACGGACAGGACCACTATGTACGTCATAACGCTAATTGCCACCGCCGCGATGGCGATATAGCAACTCTTTCTTCTCTTGAGGTAGCGCAGGCTTATAAAGACCGGGTACATGTTTCTCCTAAGTAATTGACGGAAAGGGCTTAAGATGTAATCGGGCTATTTTAGCAGGGGTTCCTCCGATAGAGCAAACAAAATATGCTAATGCATGCGTAAGAATCCTTGACAAAGCCGTTAATGTCGAAATAATACGGTTCTAAGGAGATTACTATTATGCTTAGATACATAACAGCAGGGGAGTCTCACGGCAAGTGCATGCTGGCCGTGGTGGAGGGATTTCCGGCGGGGGTGTGCATTGACCTTGAGGCGATAAATAACGAACTCAGGCGCCGCCAGGGAGGCGTTGGCAGGGGCCCTAGAATGGGCATCGAAAAGGATGAGGTGGAAATCCTCTCCGGCATCAGAAAAGGCGTTACCCTGGGGAGCCCGATATGTATGAGAATAGAGAATAAGGACTCCAGTATTGACCAGCTGCCGGAGCTTACCAGCGCAAGGCCGGGCCACGCCGACCTGGCGGGGGCCATGAAATACGGGTTCCACGACATGCGAAACGTGCTTGAGCGGTCGAGCGCCAGAGAGACGGCGGCACGGGTGGCGGCAGGGGCCCTGGCCGGGACCCTGCTCAACGAGTTTGGAATCAAGGCCATTGGTTACGTCAGGGGGATTGGCGGCGTCATGGACGATACCCCGGCGCAGGATTTAGACCCGGAAGATATCCGGAGGCTCAGGGACTCAAGCGGTACCTACTGCCTTGACAAAGGGGCGGAGGAACGGATGACGAAGAGGATTAAAGAGGCAGCGGATGCCGGTGACTCAGTGGGCGGGTTGATAGAGGTGACGGTGTACGGTGTCCCGCCGGGACTGGGCAGCAGTGCGCAGTGGGACCAGAGGCTTGACGGCAGGCTCGCCTCTGCGGTTATGTCGGTCCAGGCCATGAAGGGTGTCGAGATAGGGCTTGGCTTTCAGGTAGCTGAGAGACCGGGTTCGGAGGTGCATGACTGCATATACTACGACGAAAAGTCCCGTGGTGAGAGCCTGACCGGGGGCTTTTACCGGAAGACTAACCGGGCCGGCGGGCTTGAAGGCGGAGTGACAAACGGAGAGCCCGTGGTCGTCAGGGCGGCGATGAAGCCAATACCTACCCTGCGCAAGTCGCTGGAGTCGGTGGACCTGAGTACAAAAAAGACCTCTCCGGCGGCCGCCGAGCGTTCCGACGTGTGTGCGGCGCCTGCGGCGTCGGTAGTGGTGGAAGCTGTCGTAAGTTTTGAGATTGCAAAGGCTTTTATGGAGAAATTCGGTGGCGATTCGATTCAGGAAACCGGGAGGAACCTGAAGGGCTACCTGAAACAGGTGCGCGGTCTCTGACAAACCGTTTTCCCTTGAATAAATTTTTCCCCTAAGGTATAGTAAAACTTTGTATTCAGAGGTCCATGCGGTCTTCATGTGCCCCCAAAATGACGGTTGTGCAGGGTTTGTCGATGGTCCTAATTAAAACCTGATAAATGGAAAAACTCAGGACCTTTGTTGCTGTAGAGATAGACGAGGCGATAAGGAAAAGATTCGGGGTCTTACAGGAGAGGCTGAAGGAAGCCGGGGGCGACGTTAAGTGGGTGGAAGCCGGGAACATTCACATCACACTAAAATTCCTCGGCTCTATAGAATACACTGACCTTTCCCTGGTACAGGAAGTAATGCAGGAGGCGGTCGCCGGTCTGGAGCCCTTTTGTGTCAGGTTCAGGGGTGTTGGGGCCTTTCCCAGACCCGACAGGCCTCGGGTGCTAATCGTTGAGATTCAGGACACCTCCGGCAGCCTCGCCAAGATAAACTCCAGGCTCGAACAGGGGTTTCTTGAGAAGTTGGGTATAAGAAAAGAAGGGCGCAGGTATTCACCTCACCTTACCCTGGGCCGCGTAAAATCTACAAAGGGCATGGACACTCTGGTTCGACTTGTTGCGCGGCATTGTACAGATGACTTTGGCCAGGAGTGGATAAAAAGTGTTGTGCTCATGCACAGCCAGTTATCCCCCAAGGGTCCGGCCTATACAAGGCTTGAGAGTTTTCGTTTAGAATAACCCTTGTTAGAAATAGGGAGTAAAGGAATGGCAAAACAGGTAGTTGCGGATAAGGACAGGGACAAGAACAAGGATAAAAAGGGTGAGGCCCTTGAGAGGGCCCTCTCTCAGCTGGAGAAACAGTATTACAAGGGTATCGTAATGCGGATGGGCTCTCATGAAAGGCTCAGCGTGCCGGCGATCTCTACGGGTTCATTGTCTCTTGACCTGGCCCTGGGCATAAACGGTGTACCCAGGGGCAGGGTGATAGAGATATTTGGTCCCGAGGCCTCCGGGAAGACGACGCTTGCCCTCCAAATAGTGGCCAACGCACAGAAGCAGGGTGGTGTGGCCGCCTTTATTGACGCCGAACACGCCATTGACCCGGAATATGCAAAAAAACTGGGTGTAGACCTGGATGAACTCCTGATAAACCAGCCCGACACGGGAGAGCAGGCCCTGGACATAGTGGAGACGCTTGTCAGGTCCAGCGCGGTGGACATTATAGTGGTGGACTCCGTTGCGGCCCTGACTCCAAAGGCGGAGATAGAGGGCAATATGGGTGATATGCAGATTGGACTTCAGGCAAGACTGATGTCCCAGGCCATGCGCAAGCTATCGGGCGTAATCTCCAAATCAAATACCTGCCTTGTATTTATCAACCAGATAAGGGAAAAGATTGGCGTTATGTTCGGCAACCCGGAGACGACGCCGGGCGGCAGGGCGCTTAAGTTCTACGCCTCTGTCCGTATAGAGGTGCGGAGGATTGGAATAATCAAAGACGGTGACCGTGCAATAGGCAACAGGGTCAGGGCGATGGTGGTAAAAAACAAGGTCGCACCCCCTTTCCGTAAGACGGAGTTTGACCTCATGTATAAGGGCGGCATCTCCTTTTCAGGTGACGTGGTTGATTTGGCGCTTGCGCATAACATAGTTGATAAGAGTGGCGCGTGGTTCTCATACGGAAAGATACGCCTGGGGCAGGGCAGGGAAAACACCAAGACTTTTCTTGAAGAAAACCCCAAGCTTATGGAAGAAATAAAGCAGGTGGTATTGCAGAAGCTTGCATCGGCGGAACAGGCAACGGCGGGTAAGAGGAAGGATGCCCAAAAGGACTGATTTCTCCCTGAAAACAATCTCTTGCCTCAAGTACATAAACTCTCAAAAAGCCCTATGACATGAAGACGAATGACCTCAGGGAGCGGTTCCTAAGATTCTTTGAGAAGAAGGGGCATAAGATAGTTCCCAGTGACTCTCTGGTACCCACGCATGACCCTACCCTGCTGTTTACCGGGGCGGGCATGAACCAGTTCAAGGACCAGCTTCTGGGCAGGGGCAAGATTACGTACACCAGGGCCGCATCGTCCCAGAAGTGTCTACGTACCGGTGACATAGACAACGTCGGGAAAACCGCCTCCCACCACACCTTCTTTGAAATGCTGGGGAATTTCTCCTTTGGTGATTACTTCAAGGAAGAGGCCATCGAACTGGCATGGGAGTTTCTGCTTGAAGATTTAAAACTCCCGGCCGACCGCCTGTACGCCAGCGTGTACGTTGACGATGATGAGGCCTATGGTGCATGGGAGAAGAAGGTCGGCCTGCCGGGTTCAAGGATATTCCAGTACGGAGAGGATGCGAACTTCTGGCCGGCCAACGCGCCGTCGCAGGGGCCAAACGGCCCTTGCGGGCCCTGCGCCGAGATATTCTATGACCAGGGAGAGGCTGTCGGATGCGGCAGGGATGATTGTAATCCCAACTGTAACCACTGTGAACGCTTCGTGGAGATATGGAATCTGGTCTTTGTGCAGTATGACCGTAAGGGCCGGGGGGTGCTGGATCCGCTGGCCCATAAGGGTATTGATACCGGGATGGGCCTTGAAAGGATGGCAAGGATTACGCAGGGTGTGCTGAACAATTTTGAAATAGTAGACATATTTGTACCGATAATCAATGAGTTGGAAGACATCCTGGGTGTAAAATGTGCGGGTGACAACACGGTACTCTTTCGCAGGATTGCCGACCACATCCGTGCGGTGGTTTTCTGTATCTCGGACGGTGTCCTGCCGTCAAACGAGGGGAGGGGCTACGTGGAGCGGCGCCTTATCAGACGTGCGGTGAGGGACGCGATGCAGATGGGCCATGAGAAGGTGTCACTGTACAAGCTGGTGCCGGTGATAGCCGATGTAATGGAAAGACCTTACCCCGAGGTCAGGGCGCGTCGCGAAAATATAGCGCGGATAATAGAGAACGAGGAGAAGAGGTTCCTGCAGACCTATTATCAGGGCATGCGCCGGCTCGAAGAGATTGGCACGTCGCTAAAGAAGGAGGGGGAGAAGGTCTTTCCCCCGGAAGAGGCCTTCAGGCTGTACGACACCTACGGTTTTCCCATAGAAGGCACCGCCGCCTTCTGTAAAGAGGAAGGTTTTGGTTTTGACGAGAGTGGGTTTGAGAAACACATGGAAGAACGCGCGCGGCTGTCCAGGGTCACCTCGAATATAAGCGGGACGGTCTTTGACTCAGGACCGGTCGCGCAGCTTAAGGAGTCCTGCGAGGGAACGGAATTCCAGGGTTACCTTGGGGGCAGGGTGGACGCGAAGGTGCTGGCCATTATTGCGGGAGACCAATTGGCCGGGAGTGCAGAGAAGGGTCAATCGGTTGTGGTGGTTTTAGACCGTACGCCCTTCTATGGCGAGGCGGGTGGACAGGTAGGAGATACAGGCTGCCTCAAGGGTAAGGATTTCTCTTTGGATGTTACGGACACGAGGAGGGCGGACGATTTCATCCTGCACGACTCAAAAGTGACAAAGGGTAAAGTGTCTGTCGGCGACAAGCTCACGTGCGAGGTCGACCTCGAAAGAAGGGCCGCGATAAGCCGCAACCATACGGCAACACACATATTACACCACGTGCTCAGACAGGTGGTGGGTGAACATGCGGAGCAGGCAGGTTCCCTGGTGGCCCCCGAGAGGCTGCGCTTTGACTTTAACCACTTTCAGGCCCTCAGCAACGAAGAACTCTCCAGGATAGAAGACCTGGTAAATGAGAAGGTTACAGAGGACTCTCCTGTGGAGACGGAGGAGATGTCCCAGGATGAGGCCAAAAAAAGGGGTGCTGTGGCGCTGTTTGGTGAAAAATATGGTGAGAAGGTGCGCCTGGTAGACATAGGAGACTACAGCCTGGAACTCTGCGGCGGCATCCACTTGAGACGGACCGGCGAGGTGGGCCTGTTCAAGATTGTGGGAGAGGGTTCTGTTGCCGCGGGCATCCGCCGCATAGAGGCCCTCACGGGTCCCGCCGCCGTTACCAGTGTCAGGGAGAGGGAATATGCCGTCGGGAGACTGGCTCGCATGTTAAAGGTGCAGGAGAGTGATCTTACAGACAGGGTGGAAGGGCTGCTGGAAGAAATAAAAAAGCTTGAAAAGGAGATAAAGAGACTGAAAACGGGGGACATGGGCAAGGCGACGGGTGACCTTCTCACCCGTGCCAGGGAGGTATCCGGCGTAAAGATTGTGACGGAGATGTTGGAAGGGGCCAGGGTGGACGACCTTCGCAGGGCTGCCGATACACTCAAGGCCCAGGCGACTTCTATTGCCATAGTGCTAGCCTCCGCGGAGGACGGTGCGGTGGTGGTGATAACTTCGTTGAGCAAGGACCTTGTGCAACGCGGGCTGCATGCCGCTGAGATAGCCAGGGGTGTCGCAAAGTTGATTGGCGGTGGAGGCGGTGGCAGGGCGGATATGGCGCAGGCCGGTGGAAATCGAGTGGACAAGATTGACGAGGCGTTAGAGTATTCGTACAAGCTGATAAAGGAAAAGGTGCTTGGTGGAGGATAGGAATGTACCGAATGGACGTGTTCTTTAACCGGAGGGCAGCATAGATGCCACCAAAATTTCTAGTTGACCTCAAGGGGTTTGACCTCGATAAGCCGGAGGTAAGCATTGAGGAAATAAGGGACGTTAACCCCCACCGCTACGAGATGGAGCAGCTTACGGCGATATTGAGATATGACCCGGACAACAAACTTATTGTGGGCTACAAGGACGTGACGGCGGATGAATTCTGGGTGCGTGGCCATATACCTGGAAGACCGCTGATGCCCGGCGTTCTTATGGTAGAGGCGGCCGCGCAGCTGTGTACCTATTATTACAAGAGGGCTATGGCTGACGAGAGGTTTCTGGGTTTTGGCGGCGTAGACAAGGTAAAGTTCCGCGGCACGGTGGTTCCCGGAGACAAACTTATACTGATAGCAAAAAACCTTGAATTAAGACCCAGAAGGGCCATCTTTGACACGCAGGGAGTGGTGGACGACAGGATAGTCTTTGGGGCAAGGATTATTGGGATGGCTGTTTAACGGGGACGATACCAGGCAGGTCGGCCATGTTTTCTATATATATATCGGGTTTCTCGCTGTTAGTGGGGTCTGAGATGAAGCGCTGGTAGTGCCTTCCGTGCTTTATCATTATCGTAGTAATCCCCAACTCCTTCGCCACCTTGAGTTCCCGGTCCATTCTGTCACCCACGCAGAGGACCTGTTCCGGTTTCAGACCGTGCCTGTCCAGGATGTCCTTAAAACTTGCCTTCTTGGCATCCGGGCTGGCCTTACTTGTATCCAGGATGGCTATTTCGCCAAATAGTCCATCCAAGCCCAGCACGTGCACCTTCTCTTCCTGCTCCTCACGCTTGCCCATAGTGACAAGAAATAACACAAATCCCCTGTCTTTCAGTTCCGTGAGAGTTTCCACCGCCCCTGGAAAAGGCTTTATTCCACTCCCACTGATACTTACCTCAGAAAGTGCCTCCTTGACGTCTTCAAGAAAGCTGTGGGGCAGGGAGTATTGACGGGCTATGGCCTCATACAGGTCGCTGTCGGGGGTCTTTTTCCTGTCGAGTTCAAGCTGTAGTTCATAGGCCTCTTTCTCCGGACACCCGATGGCGCGGGCGATGACCTTTGCCGCCATAAGTCTCTGAGAGCGTACAAGAGTCCCAGAGCAGTCGTAGAGGGTGTCATCGAGGTCAAAGATTACGGCCTTTACGGCCCCCGGGGTGTGTGACATGATTCCTAACTTACTTTCTCTGTCTCTGCCGCCAGACTACGTATCGGCAGGCGGGCGTATACCCTGCAGATGGCGTCAGCCAGTTTGTCCGGGTTGTGGCGTAGAAGGTCCTGCTTTTCCCATAAGACCCTGGCCTTATCCAGGTCTTCTACCAGGTCGGCCTCCACGGCCTTTACGGATAGACTGCTTACGCCGGGGTCAACTCTCACGACAAATGCGTCTTCTTCTTCATATTTTTCCAGTATGTCCTTCCGTGGCAGATTGTCGTTTACCAGTACGTAGTCCAGCACCCCTTCTCCAAGATAGCGGGTTACAGCCTTGATGTGGTCGGAAGCCACGTAGCCGTCTGTCTGGCCCGGCTGTGTGACAATATTGCATACATATATCTTTGTGGCAGAAGAACTTCCAATGGCCTCTCTGAGCCCCTTTACCAGTATGTTGGTGATGATGCTGGTATAAAGGCTTCCGGGGCCTAATACGATTATGTCCGCGTTTTTAATCTCTTCGAGTGTTTCCGGCAGGGCGTCTGCGTTATCCGGTTTAAGCAGTACTTCCTTTATCGGGGCCTTTCCGGGCTGGCGGATGTTAAACTCACCTTCCAACCTTGTTCCGTCTTCAAGCTCGGCGCATATGTGTGTGTCTTGAAGGGTGGACGGCAGTACCTTTCCCTTTATTGCCAGGATTTTACTCGCCTTCTTAATTGCCTGTTCAAAGGAGCCTGTTATGTCCGTAAGGGCGGTCATGAGCAGGTTGCCAAGACTCATCCCTTCTAACGAGCCCCTGTCAAATCTGTATTGAAATAGTTTGTAGAGATCCTCCTGCTGTTCGTCGGTCTCCGACAGCGCCACTAGACAATTCCTGGCGTCTCCAGGGGGTGGAATCCCATACTGCTTTCTGAGTATACCTGAGCTACGCCCGGAATCAGTCACCGTAACGACTGCCGTGAGGCTGTTGCTGTAGGTCTTAAGACCTTGGAGCACTATAGGCAGGCCCGTTCCCCCGCCTATCGTGAGTATTCTGAGCCTGTCGGGGAGTTTGCCCTTGTTTATAAGTTCAAGTATCGTGGAAAGCTGATATATGTGTTTTATCTTATAGTCCGGTTTCTCAGAGTTGCGCAGGGGTGCCTCTACCTTGAATCTTCCATGCAGCATCTGAATCGCGTACATGCCCATGGTTTTTGCCACCCTTAGCTCCAAGCCGACCCTGTCACCTACTACGGCCACTTCGCTGGGCAGGAGATTGTACTTCTGGAGAAGTCCCGTGAAACAATCTTCCAGTAGCAGCCCTACCTCCTGGTCATTCACCACAATATCGTCGAAGCAGGAGGATATGCCCAGTGTCTCCAGCTTCATTTCCTGTCTCCTGTGAACCCCCATCGTTACCAGGAACAGTTTATATTTTTCCTGTCTGAGCTGCTTCAGGGTGGGGATAACGTCCGGGAAGGGTTCGATCTCAGAGACCTCGTCGCTGTTATACGTCTTCAAGGCACATTCGACCAGGGTGTGGTCCATTCCATGCATCTTGGCTATTTCATTAAACACCAGGGATGACGGGCCGTACTTTTCTGCCACGGTTAGCTGGAGCTTGTAGGCCTCTCCAATACTTATGGGGAGACCGGCGTCCACCATGGCCTTGGCCGCGCGCCTTCTGGCCGCCCCGACTAACAGGCCCGAACAGTCGTAAAGAGTGTCATCCAGGTCAAAGATTACCGCCTTAATCCTCATAATGCTTACTCGTACGTAATCTCCTTGATGTTATTGCCCCGTACTTTTTGTGTCAGTAATGTAGAAACATAGCAAGTATATGTCAATAGGCTTTAGTACAAGTACATGAGACTGTTTAACTTATTCAGTAATGGTTTTGATGTCAGGGGGTATTGTAACCCGGTCCCCCGCGCGTACGTTGTTGCGTCTAAACCATCCACCGTTCATCTCCAGGGCGTACTTCACCTTCTCACTGGGAGTATGGCGTTCGAGGCTGTCGGGGTTCATGTCCTCAATCTGTGTGATAAGCCCGCCTTTATTGATAAACGCAATGGAAAGCGGTATATGTGTATCTTTCATCCAGAAGGCGTGTCGGCCTTCCACAGGAAATACAAAGAGCATTCCGTGGTTTTCTGCCAGAGACGTACGGAACTGCAGCCCCCGGCTGCGCACCTCCGGCTCCACCGCCAGCTCGACATGGACCTCCTTACCGCCCACCGAGATCTTTACGGGGTTGCTTCCGGAACCCAGGTAGCCGTATGAGATAACACCTGCCAGTACTATTATCAATAATACCTTGTATCGATTATTTATCATGTCTCTTAAGTTTAAGGAGGGGCTGGCAGTTCTTACAGAAGCTCGCGGGCTTTTTGTCGGTATCTGCAAGGCTGTTTGAGAAATACATCACACAGCGCGGGTTGGGGCAGTGCCTCAACCTCCATATATGACCGAGCTCATGCACCGCCTCTTTTGTCATCCTTTCAGATAAGATTATGTTGTCGGCATCTCTGCCGTAAAACTCTTCCCGGAGTCTATGCAGAGAGATAATGGCCACGTTCCTGAACGGCAGTGCCTCTCCGAAGACGAAGTTTAGTGTCGGCACGTACAGGTCAAGCTCGGTCACTCCCAGGAGGTAGAGCTTGCCGCCGGGTCTCATCCCACTTAGTTCCCGCAGGATGTCCGTAGAAAAATACTGTTTTCTCTTCGTGTTGTAGGCGTCCGCCGGGACCTCTATGCCGGGGCCCACCTGGGCGACCACACCCAGGTTTTTCTTTAAGGAGCCTGCCAGTTCCCTGAGCAGCCCCTCCTGGATTTCGCCTACCGGTATCAAGCGCACCACCCTGGGGACCTCAGCACCATAAGACGTGGTGGCGGCAGCAGAGAGAACGACAAGACAGACGAACATTATATTGAGCGTTGTCCACATTATCACAACCGCCGGATTCCGGCATAAATCAGTTCGCGTAACCAGTTGTCCTTATGCCCCTTTCCGTCTGTACCCTGAGAAGGGTGACAAGGTTGTGGGCCCTTCTGACCGGTTCAGGAAGCCTGTACCCCCTGCAACTGTCGAGAAGCACCCTTATTGACGAGGCGATGTCCGTCTTATGGCCGGGAGATACAAAGACCGGCTTCACCCCTGCCCTTGTCCTGAGCGCGGCCCCTATGCGCCTCCTCTTATGAATAATATACGAAAACGCGCCCACTTTGTCTCTCACGGGCTTATGTTCCCCGATGAGCAGTTTCTTCGCGCACCCGATAGAGGGTTTATCCAGAACCAGGCCCATGTGGGAGGCAAGCCCCATACCCCTGGGATGGGCGATACCCTGCCCGTCGAACAATATGACGTCAGGTGTCCTCTCAATTGCTGAAAATGCCTTGAGGAGCACCGGTGCCTCCCTGAAGCTCAAAAGACCGGGTATGTAGGGGAATGTCGCCTCGGCAGCCGCAGTGGCCTCCTCTATAATGTCCATACTCCTGAAATCCATGATGATAACACCGGCATAAACCCTGTTCGCAAGCTTACTGTAAGCCACATCCGCCCCGGCTATAACCCCGGGCCGCCCGGACATACCTTTTATAATGAGCTTGCTCCTGAGTTCTTCCTGCAGTGAAACCGCATCCTTGTAGCTTACGTCCCATGGATGAAGTTCTTTGTGTTTCATGACAGCCAGGCGATAATCCTACACCTCCGTGTTTACGGTATCCTTTGAGGCGATATTCCTTAAGCGATGCCTTAGTTCCTCAAGCGGGAAGTTTTTCCCCGGACAGACCGTGTGATTCTCCCGGACGTCTTTGTGCGTGATTATCCTCGAAAGGGGTATGTCGTATTGTTTGGACAGGTAACGGATAATTTTCTCCAGGGATTCGAGCTGTTTCCTGGAGGGACCTTCGTCTTCTTCGAAGTTACCTACAAGACAGATGCCGATACCCTTACGGTTGAAATAGCCGTCGCCTGCGTGTGCCCCGTAAAGTTGCCTCTTCCACCGCTGACCGACTTCTATTTCCCCGTCTCCTGACTGCGTGCCGTTGCCTATAACAAAGTGATAACCGAGACCGTTCTTCCATCCCCTCTCATTCCTGTGGTAATCGTCAAATACCCCGGCGGAGCCCCCGCGTGTGGCACTGTGGTGGATGACTATGTACCTCCAGTCATTGTCATGGGCGTCTGTCCGGCAGAGGGCCGGGATGTCGGGAGGTTTCTTCCAGAGCAGCGCCAGCGGAAGTCCCGCAGCGATACCCACCGTAACCACGATGATGATGATGTAGAAGACCGGCACAGGTCCCACCCGGGGAGATAAGAGCCGGCGCCACCGGAAGGGTTTGTGGAAGAAACGCCGTAACGGACGCCAGAGGCGGCGCCGAAAGAATGTCCGGAAGGAACGTATGTAGAGATTCCTTGTTAATATCAATGTCAATTTTACTGCTACATGCCCCTGATTGCAGCCACACCTCAAAGACATTATCAATCACAGGACATTATATGGCATGCAAAAGACCTTTGTCAAAAGGAAAAGATACGGGAAGACGGGGTGGAAATGGGGCGTGTACCGTTAACGGAAAAGGTGCTCAAGGTAAATAGGCTTTACCGTAAAAGACAAAACAGATAGAATGCTGTTCTTCACTGTTTAACATCGACAAAAGACATTGTGCTGCTGAGGTCCGGTATATGAAGGTACTAATCGTAGGAGGAGGAGGCAGGGAGCACGCCCTTGCCTGGAAAATCGCGCAGTCCCCGGAATTGAAAAAGCTCTACTGCGCACCTGGTAATGCGGGTATAGCCCGGCTGGCCGATTGCATTAACATAGATGCGGATGACATAGATTCGCTGAGCAATTTCGCGCGTAAGGAGAGGATCGACCTAACCGTGGTGGGGCCGGAAAAACCGCTGGTAAAGGGGATTGTTGACCGGTTCCAGGCTAACGGCCTTAGCGTCTTCGGTCCCTCAAGGAAGGCCGCCGCCCTGGAAGGCAGTAAGGTATTTTCAAAGACCTTGATGAGGAAATACGCCATCCCCACCGCGGAGTTCAGGAGTTTTAAGGAACTCGACGATGCCCGGAGATATATTGGCTCTCAAAACCGCCCGCCCGTTATCAAGGCCGACGGTCTCGCGGCCGGCAAGGGCGCTATAGTCTGCAACACCCAGGAAGAGGCCCTGGAAGCGGCAGAGAACATTATCGAGGGAAAACTCTTCGGCGAGGCCGGCCGCAGGATAGTGGTAGAGGAGTTTCTTGAAGGAGAAGAGGTATCCGTCCTGGCCTTCACGGACGGGAGCACGATTGTTCCCCTCGAGGCGGTTCAGGACCATAAGGCCCTCCACGACGGTGACACGGGCCCAAACACCGGAGGGATGGGGGCGTACTCTCCCGTACCAGCCGTTACAGATGAGCTTTACCGCACGATAGAGAAGGACATACTTGTCCCCACCGTCCATGCCATGAAAAAGGAGGGCAGTCCGTACAGGGGCATAATCTACGTGGGGCTGATGCTGACCTCGGCAGGCCCGAAGGTACTGGAGTATAACGTGAGGTTTGGCGACCCGGAGACTCAAACCCTGTTGATGCGCCTCAGGGGCGACCTCCTTCCGACGCTATTTGCCGTTGCCAGGGGGAAGCTGGAGACGGTTGATTTTGGGTGGGACCCCAGGCCGTCCGTCTGTGTGGTGATGGCCTCCGGCGGCTACCCCGGGAAGTACGGGACGGGGGAGGAGATAAACGGTCTGGACGATGTGGCAGGGGTGGATGACGTGGTTGTCTTCCACGCGGGAACGGTGGTCAGACAGGGCAAGATAGTGACGAACGGAGGAAGGGTGCTGGGAGTCACCGCCGTTGGCGCGGACATCCGGGAAGCGCAGAAAAGGGCCTACGACGCGGTGGCGAAGATAAGCTTTAGCGGCGCCTACTACCGTAAGGACATAGGCGCGAAGGCCCTCCACCACGCAGGAATCGCTTGAAAAGAGATGAGTCTTTAGTTAACATACCCTCAGGTGGCGGCGTAGCTCAGTCGGTAGAGCAGCGGACTCATAAGCCGCAGGTCACTGGTTCAAGTCCAGTCGCCGCTACCATATCTCACAAGGACTTACGACTTGGGGTAGGTCACTACACCGCAGTCTCGTTCTTCCCGGCAACTCTCCTGGTTCAGCCGAAAAGCTCGTCTAGCCAATCGTAGACGACCGCGCAGGACAGTGCAAGGTTGTTGAGCTGACAATGTGAATCCGCTCCCTGTGCGACTGTGAAGACATGCCGTGTCACCGGACCGCTTACACCGGAGCAGTATGTATCGGTCTGAGTCACGGCTTCGCTACCCTCCCCTTCACCTACAAGGGCCAGACTAGGACACGTAATGTTACTTACTGCGTCCCCCAGTCTGAACTCCTCCAGTCTTTTGAGCCAGGCCTTAAATGAAAGTACACCGTACCGCCAGCAGATGATCTTAATTGCCCATTTGTCGGCGGGTGGTAACTCTTCGCCGGTAAGAGCGTTCGCCTCCTCCAGCGTAATATCGTTAGGGTCTTCTAGGGCCTCTGGTCCCAGAAACGCCACCATATAGGCGTGAAGATCGACTATTGGCGAGTTGGGGATAACCGCCTTTAACCGGGGCTCAAAGGCCGCCCCACGGGCGGAAAAATACCCGCCGAAGCTAATGCCGTAGAGGGCCAAACGGTCAGGGTCAACCTCTTTAATTGAAAGCGCATAGTCAACAGCCGCACTGATCGGCACTTCGTAATCAGGCCGGAACTTCAGGTCCGGATGAAAGCGCAGCATTCCAGTCTGACCGGGACCCGCGAAGATCATAACGTTGTAACCGCGCTCAAGCGCAGCGGTCCCGCATTGGAAGTAAAGCTCCTCGTCGCTACCGTCAAACCCGCTCACTATGATAACAGTCTTTCGTCGCGCACCGTCGGTTGAAGGCCTCAGGAAGTAGCCGGGCATCCATGTGTCTTCATAAGGAATCTTCAAGACCTCGACAGGTGGGTCAAAGAACTCCGCAGCCTTTATAAAGGTATCTCGCGACTTTAGTCCTAGTTTCCTGTGGGTTAGCTTAAAGGGGTCTTCGTAGTATTCTGCCGCCCGGTAATACATGGAGGAACGCAAGAAGTGGTTATGTGCACTGACTGTATGGTTCTTAGCTAGCGCCTCTTCACCCATGGCAGCGACCCGTTCGCCGAGCGCAGAGAACTCCCGGGTCCATGAGACCGGGTCACCCTCTTTAATACTGCCGACAAGCGATAGTACCTCTCCCAGGGCCCCGCCACCGTAACACACAACGCCCAGACTCCGCATAAGCTGGAAGTCCATCTCCGCGTCCGAAAAACCCCTTACACGAGTAGATGAACGCGTAATCTTAGATGCCATGTTTTATCTCCTTGATGAAACTTGAAAGCGGCAGAGGTTTCACGATAGAATCTTGATGATAAAGTTAATAAGTGATTTCTGACGAAAAGAGGATTATCCAGCTTTGGTTAGTTGCACTAACACATCGCAACGTCGTGGATGCTTTGTTAAGAGACTGGAGGCACCTCTTTTTTATGATGTAAATACTTACTAGTTACTTTGCTATGTCTTTGTCCCCCCCCACTGTCAAGGAGTTGCTAAGTATATACGATAAAACACTTAGAGCTTTCACACCCTGATACAGCTCACCAGATGACCTTCTGATGTCTCTCTGAGTTTGGGTATCAGCCGTTTGCAGTCGCGTATCATCTCCGGACACCGGGTATGGAACGCGCACCCCCTGGGCGGGTTGAGCGGTGACGGTATGTCGCCGCCCAGTATCACCCTGCCGCCGTTGCCGGCCCCGGGTTTGGTCCTGGGGACGGCGGCGAGCAGGGACCGGGTGTACGGGTGCAGCGGCTCACTGAAGAGTTCGTCAGTGCCGGCCCTCTCCACTATCTTGCCCAGATACATTACCGCGACCTCGTCGCTGATGTGCCTCACCACGTGGAGGTCGTGCGCGACAAATAGGTACGACAGCCGGAACTCCTCCTGCAGTTCTTCCAGAAGGTTTATTATCTGCGCCTGTATGGAGACGTCGAGCGCGGAGACCGGCTCATCGCAGACGATAAAGTCGGGTCTGAGGATGATGGCACGGGCAATGGCGACCCTCTGCCTGCCGCCGCCGCTGAACTCGTGCGGGTAGCGGTTGACGTCCGTGGGGAGCAGGCCGACCCTGCCGAGTATCCATTCGACCGCCTCCCTCCTCTCGCTGCGGCTGCCTACGCCGTGTATCTTCATGGCCTCGCTGATTATGCTGCCCACCGACTGCCTCGGGTTAAGTGAACTGTACGGGTCCTGAAAGATTATCTGCATACGGCGCCTCAGCCTGCGCAACTCCTCCTTCTTCAGGTCGAACACGGATTTTCCGTTAAACATGAAGCTGCCGCGGGTAGGCTCTTCGAGTCTGAGGAGTGTCCTGCCCGTTGTGGTCTTGCCGCAGCCGCTCTCGCCCACAAGCCCGAGCGTTCTGGCACGGCCCAGTTCAAAACTGACGCCGTCAACGGCCTTCACATACCGGGTATCTCTGTGGAAGAGTTTTTCCGTGTGGACGGGGAAATATTTCTTGAGGTCTTTGACCTTTATCAGGAGGCCGTCTTTGACCTCGCGCGGTACGGGAATCTGCTTGGAAATCTTTACTTTCTTTTTATTCATACAACCAGCAGGCTACCTTGTGTCCGCCGTTTACGCTCGTCAACTCAGGTTCCCTCTCGCGGCAGCGGTCCAGGACGTCGGGACATCTGGGCTGGAACCTGCAACCCCTCGGGAGCCTGGCCATATCGGGCACAAAACCCTCGATACTGTAGAGTTTTTTGCCCCTGGAGGATAATTGCGGCAGCGATTTAAAGAGCCCCCGGGTATAGGGATGTAATTTCTTCCCGAAAAATTCGTGCACCTCGGCGTATTCAAGAATCCTTCCGGCGTACATGACCGCCACAAAATCTGCCGTCTCTGCCACGATGCCCAGGTCGTGTGTGATGAGCAGAACGGCCATGCCTGATTCCCGCTGCAGTTTCCGCAGTAGCGCTAGTATCTGCGCCTGGGTGGTGACGTCGAGAGCGGTAGTGGGTTCGTCCGCTATGAGCAGTGATGGGTTGCAGACAAGCGCCATGGCAATCATCACCCTCTGCTTCATGCCGCCTGAAAGCTCGAACGGGTAGCTTGAGAACTTTTCCTCGGGGTCCGGCAGGCCCACACGGGCGAACATCTCGATAACTTCCTTACGGGCCTCCTTCCGGCGCCTGGGGGTGTGCAGGAGGAGTGTCTCCATCACCTGCTCGCCGATGGTCATGAGGGGATTAAGCGAGCTCATAGGGTCCTGAAATATCATAGATATGTCGCCGCCCCGTATGCGGCGCATCTTTTTTTCAGACAGGACACTCAGGTTTTTTTTGTCTTTAAAGCGGATTTCACCATGCACTATCCTCCCCGGCTTGGGGACGAGGCGGAGTAGAGACAGGCCCATGGCGCTCTTTCCGCACCCGCTCTCACCGACTACGGCAAGCGTGTGTCCGCTATGTATATCGAAGCTGGTACCGTCCACCGCCCGGACAATCTCGGGGCGGACGAAGAAATAGGTCCTGAGGTCTTTAACCCTTATGAGAGTTTCCGTCATGCAGTCTCTTTTTCCCCACCTTTAGAATCGTTTCCTTTCCCCCCTACCCCGTCAAGGGGGATGGAAACATGTCTGGTGCGTCGAGACGTACCTTGCATTAATCGCATTAATCTAATTTGGTGAAAAATACATCAATGATTTTATCACAAAAGACAGACGGTACAAGGGGAAGGTTGGTTAATGCCGGGTTTTCGCCATTACGCCCTTTCAGGTTGTTCGTCCGTGACGGGGCTTCCTTGTTGACAGTGGGCGCAGTTGGGTACATAATCGGGCACGGTCTAAATCTATAAAGAGTTCATTGTGGAGGTTTCAAAAGATGGCCATCCAGCGAGTAAATTGCAAGAAGAGAATATCCTATCATGAGGGTCTTATGTCCGACGGGACGATTATCCCGGCCGAGGCCATGCAAAAGGGTTCTTTTCTCTTCTGTGGCGGTTCCATACCCAAGGATCCGGATAACAACTGGCAGGTACCCCTCAGCTTTGAAGACCAGTGCCACACCACCTTTGAGAACATGCTGGGCGTGCTCAAGGCGGCCGGGACCTCACAGGAAAATCTGATAAGGGTGATTATCTATCTGACCGATATGAGGAACTGGGAGACCATGAACAAGATATATCTCCAGTACATCAAGTCGGCGCCTTCCAGGGCCTGCATCGGCATAGACTCCCTTAACAACGGGTACCAGGTTGAGATCATAGCCGACGCCTGGGTGCCAGCCAAGTAACAGCAAGGTTGCGTTCCACAGCAGTCTGGCGAAGGATGTCTTTTCCTCTCTCGCGACATATCCGGGTTGAATCTTGCGACTTGACGCGTCCCCTTGCTTTGATGTAAAGTTCACAGACAAATGTCTTTAATGAATCTCAGTACACAGTGGAGGGCCTTGAGCCCGAAGAGGTTGCTGAACCGCCTTGTGGGCGCTCTCCAGTTCAGGCTGGGCGCCTCGAGGCTTTATGCCTATCCCTCGAAGATTACCATTGAATCGGGGAATATATGCAACATGCGTTGCCCCCTCTGCCCGACCGGCCGGAACGATCCCTCGGCAAGAAAGGGCCTGATGCCGTTTGAGACATACAAAAAGGTGGTTGATGAGCTGGGTGAGTACCTGTACCTGATGAAGCTCTACAACTGGGGTGAGCCCCTGCTTAATCTTGAGCTTGTACCGATGATAAAGTACGCCGTCTCCAAAGGTATAATTGTCAAGATAAGCACCAACCTTGACATGGATATGGATGCCGAACAGATAAAGGCTCTGTTGCGCTCGGGCGTTCATAAGATTTACGTCTCCTGTAACGGCGCTTCGGAGGATACCTACTCTATTTATCACGTGGGGGGTAATTTTAAGAGAGTGATGGACAACATGAAACTGCTGGCCGATATGCGTTCCGAGTGCCGTTCTTTTACCGACGTTGTCTGGCTGTTTCATGTCTTCAGCCATAACGAACATGAGATAGAGAAGGCCGGGGAGATGGCAACAAAGCTTGGCGTAAGACTACAGATAAGCAAGATGAAGCCGGATATGGGTAAAGAGATATTTGAAACGGCGGAGGAGGCCATTGAGAGGGACGGTAAATGGCTTCCCAGGAACCCGAAGTACAATATTTTTGACATGGAGAAAAAAACACCCAGGAGGCGTTATTCGTGCAACCTGCTCTGGACGGAGACGGTTGTAAACTGGGACGGTTCCATACTGCCTTGCTGCTCCATATACAGTGAGAAATACGCCTTCGGAAATATCCGGGAGGGCACGTCATTCCGGGAGATATGGAATGGAGAGTCTTATCAAGCGGCCCGCAGGGAGGTCCTGTCTAAGGGGAACGGAATATGGACCATCTGCCGGGTGTGTAAGAGTACGGGGTTTCTCCATGAGTAACAGGTATGTTTGAAGAATGTAGCCTGTAAAACTTTCTCAAGAGTTCCACGTCATTTTCCTGCAGCAAATCACCGAGAAATTCCTCAAGTCTATTCAGGTCCGATTCCCTGTCCTCCGTACCGGTGCCGTCCATCGTCATTGTCAGCGCCATCTTGAATTTAAAGGGGCTCATAAGGTACACGTTTATCCTTCCCGAAGGCGGTTCCAGTATACCTATGTCCCCTGTGGATAAGTTTGCCGATAAAACACCATGGTTGTGTAGTTTGGCCAAAAACCTGGCGGCATGCCAGAGAAGCGCCCGTTTTTTCCCTGGACACGAAAGGGATTCCTCAACGGCCGTACGCAGGTCTTTAAGTGCGGCGATATGCCTTATAAAAAGGTAACCCCGGTAAGACGTCCCTTCGCCGGTTTCTACAGCACCGATAACCGGACTTACCGGGAGGTTGGCCTTTGTCAGGGCGTTAGCGGCCTGCCAGGCTCCTGCTGCCAGCCCGGTGCCTGCGGAGCCTGAACCGGCGGGCAGGAATTTATAAACGTCTACCTCCATATCTCCTGAACGTATTTTACGGCAGGTCTTGTAGGACAGGAACGGTCCCAGAGTCTGTGTTGCTCCCACGTTT
Organism: Candidatus Bathyanammoxibius amoris; assembly: GCA_024451685.1. Lineage (NCBI taxonomy): Bacteria > Pseudomonadati > Planctomycetota > Candidatus Brocadiia > Candidatus Brocadiales > Candidatus Bathyanammoxibiaceae > Candidatus Bathyanammoxibius > Candidatus Bathyanammoxibius amoris. Next base: position 66,756 of record JAMXCW010000001.1, read on the forward strand.
TCCAGGTTTTTATCTGCGTTTTTCATCAAACGTATCAGTTCCTCTATGCCGCAATTGTTTTCAAGGAAGTAGGCACTCAGCGAGCCGTTTGTGTAGCGCTCGTAGCCTCTGCCCCCCCGCACGCAGGCGTTATGTATCCTCAGGGCGTCCTTCCGCAGTATCCAGCAGGTACTTCTGTCTAACTCCCTCATCCACTGGAGAAGTGGCTGTTTATCCATATCATCATCTGCCAGATACGCCTTTATAAACCGCAGTCTGTCAGTTGCAGTGAAGTCTGCTCTGACACGGTTGAGTTTGGCGAGGGTCCAGTTTCTCATATCATCTGAAAGCCGGTCACGAACGTACGTCCTTTCAAAATCAATTAAGCATATGACCGGTACCGGGTCGTCAGGGTCTTTAAGGAGAAAATTGTTCAGGGAAAAATCTGTCTGAAAGATGCCGCTCTCGTGGCTTTTTCTGGCGAGCCTGCCCAGGGTCTCGATTACTCTTGACCTCTGACACCGCGGGAGATCCTCCCTGTTCAGATAGTCCCTCAGATTAACGGCGCTGTCTATCTTCTTCAGCAGGACATAGCACTCTACCACGAGGCCCATACGCCTCTTTTCCCCCGCGGCCACGGGCACAACTGCGGGCACTCCCCTCTCAAGGGCCGTCAGCCCCGTTACAAGTTCCCTCACCGCCTTAGAGCTGGAAAAAAGACATTTCAGTTTGAGAGGCAGACTGGTCAGGCGGAACGCCTTTAGATATATCTCTTCACCGCCGGCAGTCGTACCCAGAGAGGCAAATACCTTACGTCGCCCCTTCTTATGGATACTGACGGCTTCTTCCCAGGTAGGGTTGTTAAGCTCCAGCAGTTTACCCCCAAGGGTATGCGCCTCACTCTCCGGGACGTACCAGGTTATACTTCCGGTGTTCTTTCGGAGGATTTTCTGCATTGCCGAGATGTCCTATTTCCTGAAAAGCTTGATGAGGAGAATGAGCGCGATAATCCCCAGGATTATGTTAGCTCCCCACATAGTAGGTCCCGGTGGAAACCCCTGTTTTCTGGCTAGTGACTCGCCCATTATAAGTAAGGGGTAATATACTACCAGGGCTATACCGAAGCTTATAAAGAAGCCGATAATCATGTTACCCATCCTCGTCATTATACCGATGGGGATGCCTATAAGGACAAATGCCAGGCACGAAAGACCCGGAGCCAATCTCCTGTGTATGGCGACACTTATGTCGCGGGTTATTTCATGATGCTCGGCCAGGCTATACATCTTCCTGGCCTTATGGACCCCCTCGGCCATAGCGCGTTTTTCTTTAGACAATTTCTCAGTTTCCTCAGCCAGGTTCGCTAACCTCTTTTCCTCTCTATCTATACTTTCTAGAGCCAGGCGTTTTGCCTCTTCGGCCTCCAGTAACCGCACTGTTTCATCCTCTATCGTTTCATTAACCTCTGCCACCTTGCGCTCGATATTCGTCGCCTCTTCCGACTTGCGCCTCTTCCCGGCCTGTGCCATTTCCTTTGCAAGAAGAAGTTCCTGTATCGACTCTTCCGCTATGCGTAGATAGTCCTGAGAAACCCGAATCTCGTTTTTGATATTTACCAGATTGGTCCTCTGCTCGGAGATGGTATCTCTGGCCTTTGCGGCCTGTTCATTTGCCACCCGGACCTTACTGTCTACGGAAGATAATTCCCCCTCAACTTGACCCAATTTCCTCCTGAGTGCTCTCTTTCCGGCCTCAAGTTCGTCCAATTCAATCCCTTGTTTTGTGATTTCCCTGTTAACCTGCTTCTTATACTCCAGGAGTTTGAGAAAGGGCATGTACTTCCTCATTGTCTTACGTTTCCTCAACCCCAGGGGCATTATAAAAGTTGTTTCCCCGAAAGGTATGACGGTCGGCGTGGAACCCACTTTGGCCTGGCTTATGTTAATAAACTCCCCGTCCTTCAGGGCGCACACAACGATGTTTTTGTCCATCTCTATGCCCAGCCGTGCCTCTTTTGCCATAATTATGTTGTTTATGTGCTCACCGTCCGACTTAAGTATGGTTATGTTCTTGAACACGTCACCCTCGATATCCTGGATAGTTATGTAATAAGGGTCCAGCTTGACCTTGCCGCCCGCAGCCATTATGTGCTGGACAAGCTGGTGGGTGGCCCTGTCCCTTAAGGTCGTAATCATTTGATAGGAGCGGGGCAGGACCTCCGCGTTAATTACAACAGAGAAAAAACTGAAGAAAAGACCCACTAGCGCCACGGGCACGATGATCGTCCTGAGATGGATACCGCTGGTGAGGATTGCCCATACCTCGTTGTCACCGCTCATACGCCCGTAAGTTATTATGGTAGCAGCCAGCAGTGCCGTAGGCAGCGCATAGGGTAGGGCGTACATCATAAAGTAAGGAAGCATCGCGACAATGATGGCCATAAAGGCGGCACCCTTGTGCATCGCCTGCAGTATAAGCCCCAGCATGAGCAGGAACTCAAATACCACGATGGTCGGGATGAAAATACGGAAAAATTCCTTGAGGATGTATTTTTGTAAAATTACCTGCATTTACCGCCCCTAAACCCCCCGAATTATATCATTAATACTATTCTCGTGGTCAACGTAAATCCCGCCGCTGAGCACATTTCTTGACACCACGTCTATAAACCATATAATAACACCATCTTAAAGGAGGTATCAAGGGTGAAAGATGACCTCGGTAAATATATTGAGATAATCAACAATATCCCCGGAGTAAGTGTGGCGGTAATAGGGGATATGGTGGCCGATATTTATGTGTACGGCAGGCCGTTCAAACTCTCCAGAGAGGCTCCCGTCATCGTCGTAAAGTACGAGGGCGAGACCATAGTCCCGGGAAGTGCAGGCAACACGGTCAACAACCTCTCCAAACTGGGAGCGAAGGTCTTCCCTGTGGGGATAGTGGGTGATGACAGGGAGGGCGGCTTCCTGAAGAACCATTTCTCGGAGGATGGAGTTGACACCGCTGGACTGTTTGTGTCCAAAGAGCGCGGTACCATATCGAAGACCCGGCTTCTCGCCGGTGATACCCACGCCTCAAAACGACAGGTCGTCCGAATAGACAAAGAAGTCAGCTGGAACATGCCCGACTCCATGGAGAAAAAGATACTCGACTATATTGACGAGGTAAACAAGAAGGTAGACGTCTGGATAGTCTCCGACTACGGCTACGACATAGTAACGCTCGGGGTGCTGGACAGGATGAAGAGGATCGCCGGAGAAAAGACGGTAGTGGCGGACTCCCGCAGGAGGATATGCGATTTTGCCGGCGTGACGATTATAGCCCCCAATGAGTCAGAAACGGAGGCGGCCACGGGCATAACCATTAGTGGTGAAGACGACGTGATAAAAGCGGGCAAGAAACTGCTCAAGAAGATGGGCTCTGAGGCCGTAATCATTACCCGTGGGAACTACGGGATGGTGCTGTTTGAAAAGACCGGCAATGTAGAGAAGATACCGATATCCGGCCCCAACGAGGTCACGGACGTTACCGGGGCGGGCGATACCGTCACCGTCATGCTCGCGGTGGCCAGGGCCGCAGGGGCCAGTTACGCACAGGCCGCGCGGCTCTCAAACTACGCCGCCGGCGTCGTAGTGATGAAAAACGGCACCGCCACCGTAAGCCGCTCTGAACTGGTGGATGTTATTACAAGAGACCTGCGGGGTGAAGGCAATGGGTGAGGTCATAAGAGACCATGACAAACTCGCCTCCATACTGGAGAGACTCAGGGCAAACGGTAAACGTGTCGTGTTCTGCAACGGCTGCTTCGACGTCCTGCACGTAGGCCACGTAAGGTGCCTCAGCGGGGCGAAGGCCCGCGGCGACGTGCTGGTGGTGGGCGTTAACAGCGACAGCTCCGTTAAGGAGATAAAGGGGCCCAAATACCCGTTAATGCCGGAGGAAGAGCGGATGGAGATAGTAGCAGCCATAAGGGGTGTGGATTACGTTACCTGCTTCCCGGAACCCAGCGCGGACTCAATCATCCTAAGGCTCAGACCCGACGTCCACGCCAAGGGCACCGACTACACGTACGAGAACGTACCGGAGAGAGAGACCGTTTTATCTTATGGGGGAGAGATAGCCATAGTAGGCGACCCGAAGGACCACTCCAGCACCCACCTCAAGGAACAGCTTATAGAACGGGCTTCAGAAAAAGACTCCTGACTCGTCCATCAACTAGGGGCACGTTGCGACATGCCACTACACAAGTGCCGCTTGCCAAAACCGCATAAATGGGACAACTTCAACCCCTTTAATCACCCCCGCTTAGTGTTGACATAACCGGTGAGGTGGACTACAATTACAACTTCTTTAGAGAGAATATCTTGCAGAGATAAATATAAACCCTTGCGGTATTAAAATGAAACCGACCTATTATCCATCTTACGAGAAATTTAAAGAGTTGTCGGGAAAGGGCAATATGGTGCCCGTATATCGTCAACTGCTGGCGGATACGCTTACCCCAGTCTCCGCCTTTAAAAAGATTTCCACCGCGGGACATGCCTTTCTCCTTGAAAGCGCCTCAGGTGGCGAGAAGATGGCCAGATATTCATTTATAGGGGCAAAACCCTTCATGGAACTCAGTTGCCGCGGCAACCAGACGGAGATAACCAGAAACGGGAAAAAAGAACGTTCGGAGTCCCGGGACCCCATCGATACCCTCAGGAAAGAGATAGAAAAATTCACGCCCGTAAATGTAGACGAACTCCCGTATTTCACGGGAGGCGCGGTAGGCTACTTCAGTTATGATGCGGTGCGGTACACGGAGGAACTGCCCGTGGACACCGTGGACGACCTGAAGTTACCGGATGTATTATTCATGTTCTTCGATTCCGTGATAGTATTCGACCACCAGGATAAGGTGATAAAGGTGATAGCCAACGCCTTTCTGGATGGAACCGGCGCGGAGAGTGCATACAAGGACGCAGTCCGCAGGATAGACGACCTTGTAGACATGCTGCGCACACCGGTCGAGTCGGTCAGCGCGGATATAACCACGAACGGGCGTGCCGGCAAAGACTTCTCATCCAACTTCGACAAGGAAGATTTCCTGCGCGCGGTAGAAAGGTGCAAGGAGTACATCAGGGCGGGCGACGTCTTTCAGGTGGTAATTTCCCAGAGACTGGGGCTTAAGACGAAGGCGAAACCCCTTGACATATACCGCGCTCTGCGGGTCATCAACCCTTCCCCTTATATGTTTTACCTTGACCTGGGAGAGCTGAAGCTCATAGGTTCCTCCCCGGAGGTGATGGTGAAGGTAGACAGGGGCAAGGTTACCGTGAGACCGATAGCGGGGACAAGGAGGAGGGGTCGCACAGAGGAAGAAGACAAACGGATGGAAGACGAACTGGTGAATGACCCCAAAGAGCAGGCGGAGCACGTAATGCTCGTAGACCTGGGGAGGAACGACGTCGGGAGGGTCGCCGAGTATGGGAGCGTTCACCTGGAGGACAGGATGATAGTCGAGCGGTACTCCCACGTCATGCACATCACCTCCTCCGTAACGGGCAGGCTCAGGCCGGACAAAACCCTCTTTGACACGCTGAGGTCCTGCCTCCCGGCGGGCACGCTTTCGGGCGCCCCGAAGGTCAGGGCGATGGAGATAATCGAGGAGCTTGAGCCCACGCGCCGCGGCCCCTATGGCGGGGCCGTTGGATATATAGATTTCTCAGGCAACATGGACACCTGCATCACCATTCGCACCATCGTATTAATTGGCGACACGGCCTACGTCCAGGCAGGAGCCGGTATCGTGGCCGATTCCGTCCCGGAACTGGAATACAAAGAGACCCTTAACAAGGCAAGGGGGCTGATGGTGGCAATCGAGACGGCCGAGACGTTACACAATAGCGGTTAATCCAAAAATTCCACTTAATTACGCCCTCTGCCATAACCCGCCTTTATACGGTGAATTAATAGCTTTTGACTTGTAAAGTCCTTCGTGATAACATCTTGCCCAATGGACACAATATACGAAAAAATTGACGAGCTCCGCGGCCGTCTGCGGCACGCGTTCGCCATAGAGGGGCAGGGAAAAGGGGGTGACAGGGGCCTCACGGATGACGAAATGGCCCTCATCAGGAAGCTGGCGAAAGCCGTCGTGCGCAGGAGGATGTCTTCACCCGCGGCACTTTTCCTAGAAACGTTCCAGCCGCTTAATTTTATCGGGAGCCAGGCAATGTTTTTCCTCCGCCCCTTCATGACCTTCATCTTCTCTGCGGCAGAGTACGACAGGCTGGCCAATATCATGGAAAGACGCTCGAGTTTTGAGATATTGATACGTGAGATTGAAAGGGCCGAAGATGAGACGCATGGCCAACAATAAAGATAAAGGACGGGAATCGTCTCAACAGACGCCCGCGGAAACACCTGCACACAAGCCCGATAAACTTGACGTAATCCTTGCCACGGATTGTGGCAGCACCACCACCAAGGCCATCTTAATCGAAAAAAAGGGCAATGAGTACCGCCAGACCTATCGCGGCGAGGCCCCCACCACCGTCGAGGCCCCTTTTGAAGACGTGACCAGGGGCGTACTCAACTCCATGACGGAACTTGAAGAATTATCGGGCAGAAAGATCCTGGACGGGGAGAAAATTATGATGCCCTCGGAGGGCAACGACGGGGTGGACATCTACGTCTCTACCAGTAGCGCGGGCGGCGGCCTGCAGATGATGGTCGCGGGGGCCGTCAAGAGTATGAGCGCACAGAGTGCCCAGAGGGCGGCACTGGGCGCGGGCGCCATAGTTATAGACGTCATCGCCTCCAACGACAAGAGGATGCCGCATGAGAGGATTGAACTCATACGCCAGATCCGACCGGACATGATACTGCTCTCCGGCGGCACTGACGGCGGTACGGTCAGCCATGTCGTGGAACTGGCCGAATACATAGCTGCCGCAAACCCGAGGGCCAGACTCGGCACCACGTTCAAGCTGCCCGTGGTCTACGCCGGAAACAAGGACGCCATAGAAAAGGTCCGTGAGACGTTGGAGGACAAAACCAGTTTACACGTTACCGACAACATCCGCCCCACACTGGACACGGAAAACCTGATGCCTGCGCGTCAGGCCATACAGCAGCTCTTCTTAGAACACGTGATGGCCCACGCCCCCGGCTACAAGGAACTGATGTCGTACACCTCTGCCCCGATTATGCCCACCCCCGCCGCGGTCGGTGTTATAATCGAAAACGCAGCCAGGACGGAAAATATCAACGTGGTAGGTGTGGACATTGGCGGGGCGACCACCGACGTCTTCTCCGTCTTTGACGGCGTCTTCACCCGGACGGTAAGCGCCAACCTGGGCATGAGCTACAGCATCTCAAACGTACTGGCCGAGGCGGGGGTTGAAAACATAATGAGGTGGGTACCCTTCAGCATAGACGAGTCAGACCTCCGCAACAGGATTAAGAACAAGATGATACGCCCCACTACGATACCGCAGCTGCTGGAAGAACTGAAGATAGAACAGGCCATCTCCAGAGAGGCGTTGAGGCTGGCCTTTGAGCAGCACAAAACCCTGGCGGTAAAATTAAAAGGGGTGCGGAAGGCCAGAGACATATCAGAAGCGTTTCGAGCCGAAGAAGAGGAGTCGCTGGTGGACATGTTCTCGCTGGACCTGCTCATAGGAAGCGGCGGTGTCCTGTCACATGCCCCAAGACGCTCTCAGGCAATGATGATGCTAATAGACGCCTTCGGGACACAGGGCGTTACGCGCATCGCCGTTGACAGCATATTCATGATGCCGCACCTCGGAGTACTCTCCACCATCAGTCCAGAGGCCGCCCAGGAGGTCTTCATTAAGGACTGTCTGGTGCACCTGGGCACCTGTGTCTCCGTTAACAATACCAGGAAAATCGGTGAGAAGTGCCTCAAGGTAAAAATCACCATGCCCGGCGGGAAGGTTATGGAGGAGTCCCTTACGTTCGGGGAGTTGAGGCTGTACCCGCTGGCGGCCGATGAGGAGGCCGAGGTAGAGGCAGACCCAACGAGACATTTTGACCTCGGCAAGGGGAAGGGCTCGGCAATCAAGGAAAAGGTACGGGGAGGTGTTGTAGGCCTTGTTATTGACGCTAGAGGCAGGCCCCTTGATACGGCTGCCGCAAGGGATAAAGGGGTCAGCCAGCTTACCAGCTGGGCCAGGGCCCTCGACGCATACCCGGAATGAGCTTTTTGTTTTTGTGTAGCGTTGGAGCTTGCTCCAACGCTTGGACGTGGCAGCAAGCTGCCACGCTACATAAGATAGCGCAGGGACAGGCCCGCCCAAATAATGGCGGGTCCGCCCCAGGCGGACTGGACGCCGTAAAAGATGTTTTTAGGGAGTTTCACTTTTTTAGCGAAGAGACCTTATGGCTCATGCATACACACCGGGACTAAGAGTCGCTGAAGGGATAACGGTACGGAAGAACCGTGTCCTGCCCCTGCCGGGCAAGACCCTTGTAAACGTGGGAGACAGGGTGGAGGCGGAGACAATAGTGGCCAGGACGGAGATGCCGGGCAAGGTCTTTTCCGTCAACGTGGCCGGCCGCCTCAGCGTACCCCCCGGTGACGTGAAAAAGTACATGCTCAAGAACGAAGGCGATTCCGTCGAGAAAGACGGGATAATCGCGGAATCAAAGTCGTTCATATCATGGCTGAAGGCGTCCTGTTTTTCCCCGATAACCGGTACCATAGAGAGCATATCCACCATTACGGGTCAGGTCCTGTTGAGGGAACCCCCCAAGCCCCTGGAAGTGCTCGCGTATATCGATGGGAAGGTGGTCGAGGTAAAGGAAGGCGAGGAGGTGGTGGTTGAAAGCGTTGCCACCTTCATTCAGGGTATCTTCGGTATCGGCGGTGAGACGATAGGGCCGCTGGAGATGGCCGTAAAGTCTCCAGATGAACAATTAACCCCGAACAGTATCAATAAAGAACACAGCGGCAAGATAGTGGTCGGTGGCTCGCTGGCGCGCAGGGACGCCCTGGAGAAGGCGATAAAGCTCGGCGTTAGAGGCATCGTAGTAGGAGGCATATTCGACGAGGACCTGAAGGAACTTCTGGGGTACGACCTGGGGGTAGCTATCACAGGGTCTGAGCACGTCGGGCTGACGCTTGTGGTTACGGAGGGTTTTTCGGGTATAAACATGGCCCAAAAGACCTTTGAACTCCTCAGGGACAATGCCGGCGCCAGGGCGGCCATAAACGGTGCCACCCAGATACGCGCGGGTGTCTTAAGGCCTGAGATAATAATCCCACATATCGGCAAAGGAGGTAAAGAGGCCGCCTCCGGGCCTGAAGAGGTTGAGGGGGAAGAAGGCATGAAACCCGGCGACATGGTGCGGATAATAAGAGAACCCTATTTCGGGACGATAGGAGAGGTGGAAGACCTGCCTGTCCAGCCTCAGAAGATAGAGACAGAGGCCGAGGTCAGGGTGGTAAAGATAAAACTTCCCGACGGTCCAAGCGTTATCATCCCGCGGGCAAACGTGGAGGTACTTCAGTTTTAAAGGACTTTTTGGCACTGGGAGAAAATGAGATTAATCGTCTTTTTACTGTGTGTATTCATAACGACCGTTTTTTTCGGTACAGGCGCCGCGGCACAGTATCTGGAGCAGGAATTTGCGGAATCGACTCTGCCCGAGGAACTGAGGGCGTTTGACCTCCCCAACGACGCCGGCGGGAGTATCGGCATGAGCTGGAAGGTCTCACCGAGCGATTCGCCCGACGTGGACTACATAATCTACGTCTCCACGTCGGAGAACGGTCCCTGGCGGGAGGCCGTGAGGATAACCTCCACGACCGGCCACAAGAGCGATGTGCCCGCTCTCTTCGGTTTCCGCAAGAAGCAAAAAAATTATCACTTCGTGGAGATTGAGCCGCGCGAAATCCTGACAGAGTCCAACGTCAAAAAGCCTTATTATTTCAAACTGGCCATGGTGAAAGGAAAAGACGTTGTAGAATTTGACGAGGTGGTTTCCGCGCGGGCCAAAGGCAACTGGTTCGACCTGTCAAAGCTCAACAATTTCATTATTATGATAGTGTTTTCAGCGCTGGTGCTCTTCTATATCTCCCACGCCCGGCGGCATCCCGGGATGTTCCTCAGGAAGATAAGCGGACTTGATGCGGTGGATGAGGCCCTGGGGAGGGCCACGGAGATGGGCAGGCCCGTGCTCTTCGTCCACGGCCTGACCCCGATAGGGAGCATATCAACCCTGGCCGCTATAAACATATTGAGCCGGATTGCCACCAGGGTCGCGGAATACGATACGGTGCTAAAGGTCGTGAACAACGACCCCATAGTCCTCACCGTCAGCCAGGAGGTGGTGAAGGAGTCGTATCTGGAGGCTGGCAGGCCCGACGCCTACAACCAGGACAACGTGGTCATGGTCGCCTCGGAGCAGTTTCCCTACGTGGTTGCTGTATGCGGGATAATGACCAGAGAGAAAACAGCTGCCAATTTCTTTGTCGGATTCTTCTACGCCGAGTCGCTGCTCCTGGCCGAGACAGGTGCCTCCACGGGCGCCATCCAGGTGGCCATGACAGACTCTTACACCCAGCTGCCGTTCTTTATAACCACCTGCGACTATACGCTGATGGGTGAGGAACTTTATGCCGCAAGCGCATACCTCTCGAGGGAGCCCATGCTCCTCGGGGCCCTCCGCGCGCAGGATATCGGCAAGGCGGTTATCATGGCGGCGCTATTTTTCGGGACCATACTGTCAAGCTTTGGGATAAATTTTGTTACGCATCTATTTATGGGCTTCTGATTCCATTTACTGGAGGAGATAAACGTGCCCTTCCTGCGAAGGACGATACCGCTGGCCATATGCTTCCTGATGGGCATTTTGATGGTCTTTCAATATTACGTGCCCAGTCAGCTTTCCCGCGATTTTCTTGAACTGATGACACGGTGGGACAAGATAATTGCGGGCTTCGCGGTATTTATCGGCGCATACAGCCTTTTTCATCTTCACTACGGCAGGATAAAGTTCAAGACCGCCGGCTGGGGTTACAGCATCTTTGTCTTCATCGGCGCCGGTACAATGCTGGGCTTCGGACTATATAACGGCAGTGACGGGTTCTGGGTGGACAAGAACGAGGGCACCATGTTTGACTGGTTGTACATCTACGTCCAGGTGCCCGCCGGTGCCACCATATTTTCCATCCTCGCCTTCTTCATGGCCTCGGCCGCCTATCGCACGTTCAGGGCCAGGACGGTTGAATCCGCCCTGCTGCTGGTGGCCGCGATTATTGTGATGCTGGGCAGGGTGCCGCTGGGGGCGCTTATATCCGAACACCTCCCGACAGCCGCCGACTGGATAATGAGCGTGCCCAACCTGGCCGCGAAGAGGGGCATACTCCTCGGCGTGAGCCTGGGCGCGATTGTCACGTCCATAAAGATAATATTCGGCATCGAGAGACAATACCTGGGGGGAGGTGACTAGTTGCTGCAGAAACTGGTAAACATGGACAGGCGCATAATATTCGCCCTGGTCGCGATTGCGGTCATCGTCTCGCTGCTCATGAGTTTTCGTCTGCCCGTGCCCGCCACGCCTCCTGTGCTTGGCATCTATGACACGATAGAAGATCTGCCGCCGGGCTCGCACGTGCTGATTGCGTTCGACTATGACCCCTCCGCCATGGAGGAACTCCAGCCCATGGCCGTGGCCCTCCTGCATCATCTATACGGTAAAGACCAGAAGGTGATTGGCATGACGCTGTGGCCCGGCGGGACGGGGCTGGCGGAAAAGGCCCTGGTGACGGTGGCCAAGAAGTACGGCAAAAAGCCCGGTGAGGACTATGTCTTTCTGGGCTATAAACCGGGGGTAGCCTCCCTCATTATCAATATGGGTGAGAACCTTCACTCCGCGTTCCCCAAAGACTTTTACGGGAACGATACGGCGACCATCCCCGCCCTGAAGGGTGTGGAATCACTGAGTGATTTTAACTACGTCATAGACCTTGCCGCGGGCGCAAGCGCTGAGGTCTGGATAGCGTTTGGAAAGGAAAAGTACAAGTTTGACATGGCCGTCGGCTGCACGGCCGTCATCGGCCCTGACATGTACCCTTTCCTCGACTCGAAGCAGATAAACGGGCTTATGGCGGGATTGAAGGGCGCCGCGGAGTATGAGGTGCTGGTCAATTATCCGGCGCGCGCGGTTGAGGGTATGAGACCGCAGAGCGTGACGCACGCGCTGGTCGTCGTCTTCATTATCTTCAGCAACGTGGTCTTCTTCGCGAGCGGCGGATGGCGCACTATGCGGCGCGGGGGATCTGGGAGGTCGCGCAGATGAACAGGGGTGTGGACTTCTGGATACTGGCAGGGACGCTCATCGTCTTTACGGCGGTAAACGCCTTCTTCTTCGCCGCGGGCAGTTTTAAGATAAACTGGGACAGTTTCGGCATTATCATCGCCGCCGGGCTGACCCTGGCCATGTACAGCTTCCTTTACAAGGACAACCCCGTCTTCAAGATTGCAGAGAACCTGTACGTAGGCGTGGCACTGGGTTACACCATTATAATAACCTGGTTCAGCGCCCTTAAGCCGGACATCTACGACCCCCTGTTTGTACCCTTAGTCACAGGGGCCGCCAGACCGGCGTATATAGTGATCGTGCCCATGATCCTGGGGATATTTATGTTGCTGAGGATATCGACACAGCTGTCCTGGCTAAGCCGGTGGTCATTCGCGTTTGTGGTGGGGCTTGGGGCCGGTATCACCATCCCCAACTACATACACACGTTTATCCTGAGACAGCTTGAACCCTCCATGCGTCCCCTGTTCTACGGTAACGAGTCGCTGCTCATCAGCATAAACGGCGTCTTTGTGCTCGTAGGGGTCGTCACTGTCCTTTTATACTTCTTCTTTTCGATAGAGCACAAGGGGCCGGTGGGTGTGGCCTCAAAGATAGGAATCTATTTCCTAATGGTAAGTTTCGGCGCCTCTTTCGGCTACACGGTGATGGGCCGTATGAGCCTCCTGATAGGCCGCATGATATTTATGCTCAAGGACTGGCTGGGCGTGCTCCACTGAGGACGCATAATTAGATTGTAGTTGCTCGATTTGTCGAATTTGATTACATAGCTCACGCGGACACACCTTTTCTGGGTTTCAACGAAGTAAACTTCATTGTCTGCCTCAGGTATGGAAATGTTTCTGGCAGATGACGGCCTTCTTGCTTAACTACGTAACGAGTCTTCGGTCTGGCCGTTGACCACGGCGGGTGCCACATAAACGGGACAATTCATGTCACGCCAGAGGCGGATTCGCTCAGGCAAAAATTGCCACTACGGCTTCTGGGACGGTTCGTACGCTGGCTGTGCGGCGGCGGGCTTTCTGATTATCGGGAGTCTCAGGGTAATTGTGCTGCCCTTTCCTTCCTCACTTTCCACGTCTATCTTGCCGCCGTGTCTTGTTATTATGCCGTAGACGATACTCATGCCCAGCCCGCTGTCCGCAGGGGTCTTTGTGGAGAAAAACGGTTCAAAGATACTCTCCCGCGCTTTTTTCGACATGCCCACGCCGGTGTCAGATATACTAACACAGATGTAGTCGCCGTCCCTCCACGAACGAAAGGAGAGACGTCCCCCCTCAGGCATTGCGTCCAGGGCGTTATTGATTATATTTTCCAGCGCGCTCCTTAATTCGGAAGGGTCGGCCTCTATGGTCGGTATTTTTTTAAGACCGCCCAGGTCTATGTCGAAGGTTATTCCCCTGGCCTGCGCCATCTCTTTCCACATGGGCCTTGAAAAATCAACCTCATCTTGTATCAACCCGCGCATGTTTACCGGAACAAACCTGGATGAATCAGCCTTTGGCCTGGTGGACTCATACATCTTGTGGATAATCTCGGCGCCGTCCCGGGTCACCTTACGGAGGGCGTTAAGACCTTCCGTTATCTCTTTATGTTCCTCATGGCCGCCCTCCAGCAGCTGCGGGTTACTCTGGATGACTGCAAAGAGACTGTTAAACTCGTGGGAAAGCCCCGCAACCACCGCGCTCAGGGCCCTTAATTTTTCCGCTTGCGGGAGGCTCTTCCCCGACCGCGTTTCCTCCGCAATATCGCCCACAACGGCAATGAGCTTCTCTATCAAGGCGCGGTATTCTTTTGACGATTTACGCAGACTCTCCTCAACGTCTTTTTTATGAAAGGTTATCTCAATGGTCGCCCTTATCTGGTCTTCATTAAACGGTTTCAGGATATACCCGAAGGGTTCCACCTTCTTCGCCCTCTTGATGAACCTGTCATCCGCGTAGGCGGTCAGAAAAGTGACCGGAATACCCAGTTCGGCCTTTATTGTCTCGGCGGCCTCTATACCGTCTAACTCTCCCGGCATGACGATGTCCATCAGGATCAGGCTGGGTTTCAGCTCCCGGGCTAGCTTCACGGCCTCCGTCCCCGAGGACGCCGTGCCCACCACGTCGTAGCCGCCCTTCCGCAGCTCACGCACCAGAAGCGCAGTGTCGTCTTCAGAATCCTCAACGATCAACACCTTAAGCGGTCTACCCATATAATCCCTGTCCTGTATCACGAAGCCCCTGCAAAAGTCACCTCAATGCCCGGTGTCATTCTGAGGCAGTCAATGTGCGCATACATTAACAACAAAATATCAAGCCTCTCGTATGTGGACCTGAGCCACCCGCTTTTGCAAAAAACGTAGGTGAGAGGGCCCCCGTATATAATATTAGAGGTTGCGTCCGGACACGCTTGGACCACCTCCAGGTTAGACGCAAAGGTATCGGTTTTTGTCTCAGGTGTCAACCGTTTATTTTACTAGGGGTTACGGGGGAACAACCTTCTCCATTACAACTGTTTGTTTGAGGTTATTCCGGTTATCCGGACAGTGGCCGTTTAATAGAGGGTGCAACGTGATTCTCCACGAGGCAGGACAAAATTTCATCCATACAGGTCGAGTCTGTTGTGCAGATAAAGAGACATTCCTTTTGGTAAGAGGAAGTCAATGACTTTAAAAGGAAGGAGGAAGGAGGCCAGTTGCCCCCGGCCTGGCCTCCTTCCTGCAAAGACATTCTTCCTGCCATTTACTGTCTAAGGAAGAAGGATAGATTGATTGAAGGCAGTATTCTATAAGAATACAATTTTGATGCCAAGCCCATGGATTTTTGCAGGGGGGATGTGGCCGGTATCTTACGCTGCGCCAGGTTAGCTATCTGTACAGAAATCAAAGGCTTATCTCTGGTTGCGAAAACCTTAAAATGGGCCTGCGGTTATTGAGACCGTTCTCAACGAAGTGTCGCCATATCGCAATCTACGACACCATAAGATAATCGGTCAAAAAGGCAGTTCGGTTAAACGCAGGTCTATAAAGGTGTGGGCGCGGCAAGCATCCATTAATTGAGCATATCATAAAATAAGCAAGCGCGCCGGGGAGGACTCGAACCCCCGACCGTCGGATTAGAAATCCGATGCTCTATCCAACTGAGCTACCGGCGCACATTCTCTACCGTACTTTTACGTATTGTAGCAAAACCGCCCATGCAATCAACATTTCTTGATATTTTCGTCAAATCTGTTGTAATGGAAAACTAGACACTTGCAAGCGCCGGGAAATTCGTATACAAATAACGATTTAGTTTTAGGAAAGAAGCCAGATTCAGGGAAAAGGGGATTGCTTGCTTATGTCTTTCGCCTTTTCTTTAATAATGGTTTCCTTTTCCTGCATTGACCGTCTTTGAGGGCCATAAGTAGCTCGAGGTTTATATACCGGGATTATGTTTTTGTCCATTTTATGAAAACGATCCTCATAACGGGCGGTACGGGGTTCCTGGGCGGTAGCCTTGTCAGGAGATTGGCCAGGAAAGATTATCGGCTCATCCTGCTGGTAAGAAATAAAGGTAAACTAGGCGGCGGCGGTCTTGGAAGACTGCTTGCCGAGGAAGACGGTAAAGTACCCGCACACTCGGCTAGAATTGAACTCTTGGAGGGTGACGTCACCCGGCCCCTTCTCGGCCTTGAGAGTAAAGTGTTTCTGAGGCTGGCTGACGAGGTAGACACGGTATTCCATTGTGCGGCACTCACGGATTTTGACGACAGGGACACCCTGCTGCGCACAAACTTTGTCGGCACAAAGGAGGTGCTGGACTTTGCTGTGGCGCAAAGGCCGAAGCGCTATCACCATATTAGCAGCGCATTTGTGAGTGGCAAAAGTAATCCTCAGTGGAATAACGCGACACGCAAAGGAAGATATAACAACGCCTATGAGGAGTCAAAGCTCGTTGGCGAGGTATTAGTTAGGAAGTATACCTCTTTGTATCGACTACCTGCTACCATTTATCGGCCCTCGATGATAATAGGAAGTTCAAAGAACGGTTACACAAAGTGTTTTAAGGGTATGTACTTCTTTGCAAAGGCATTGTACTTAATCTCTAAGACTTCCGAGTACGCGCGCGGTGAATCTTTCAGGATGTTCGGGCTCATAGATGCCGGTATAAACCTTGTCCCGATGGACTACGTAGCCGACAGCATCATGGCAATTTCCGGTGACGATGACGATGAGAGAAGCATCGGAAAGACTTTCAACGTAATAAACCCCAACCCGCCAAGCCTGCAACAACTAAAAGTGCTGCTGGTCCGTACCATGGGCATAAGAGACCCGGAGATAGTGCCACTCACTGACCAGACTACACTTAATTCGCTGGAAAGGTTATATCTGTCCTATACAAGGCCATACCTCCCTTACGTTCACAATAAATACAAGTTTTATTCCAGCAATACCCGGGAACTCCTTATGGAAAAGGACATTATCTGTCCCAGGATAGACCGCCGGCTTGTATCGCTCCTAACAGACTTTGCCATAAGAAACAACTGGGGCAATGACACGGAACAAAAAAAGCCGGTGCTTGGAGGGCTTAACTGATGCAGAGACCCGATATCCCGGACGAGACCACACACAGAGAATACTTCGGCAACCTGGTGATACCCCGGATAAACAACTCACCAATGACCCGCATCGAAGGGCTGAACATCAAGTTGCAGTTTGAAATTACCGGCAGGGACGCGGGCAAATGGACACTTGTGGTCGAGGACGGCAAGGCAAAGGAAGTAGTCGAGGGAGATGCCATTATACCCGACTGCACCCTGGGCTTGAGTGGAGACGTCTTTATGGGCATAGTAAGGCAGGAAATAAACCCGCTAAACGCCTTCTTCGAAGGAAAGATAAAGGTAAGTGGTGATACCACGGCGGCCATAAGGATAGCCGCACTTGCCCCATACCTTTAGGAATAATAAGGGAACGTGCCCGTTTTGTCGTGAAACGTAGAGCAAAATCAAGTCCTTTAAATAGCGGATGTGGTTTAGACAGACTTTTTGTACATCGGCAGGACGTTCACCGCAGGACATTCAAAGGTGGAGCCCGGTATTATGTCACTTGCATAGGCCCTCAAGCAATGGCATACTTATCGGTGTCTTCACCACGGGGGCCGAGCTAGCCTCGGCCCTCACTTTATCTCTTTGGCTGAGGCCCCCAAGTATTGGTCGGGCTTGTAGTACCTACCTGGTTAGGGTGCTCTTTAGAGGTACGTGCAAACGGCCCGGGGAGCTTCAACAGCGCTTAACCGGTTTGTATCCTCGGACAACCAATAGCCATTTACTAGTCAAGGCAGATTTGATAGACTCTGTCATCCGGGGTGGATGAGCATGCCCTCAGTATGACAGTCGAGCAGGTATTTGTAGAGGTTTTTTAGAGATATGAACCCTCCGGTACTCGGAATAAGCGGGAGTCCGATAGAAAACAGTAACACAGACCGCCTGATAAAGATGATACTTGATGAGACGGGTCTGGATTGGGAATTTATAAAGCTCTCGGAACTCGATATACATCCGTGCAACGCGTGTAAGGGTTGTGTGAGCGACAACGTGTGCAAGCAGGAAGACGACTGGCAGGGTATAGCAGGCAAGGTGCTTGACGCCCAGGCGCTGGTAATAGGGGGCTACGCGCCGTACGGGAGCCTTGACGCCCGGACCAAGGCGTTTATGGAGCGAATGTACTGTTTCCGCCACCAGAAAGCGCTCAGCACGGGCAAGCTGGGCGTGGCGGTTGCGGTGGGCATCAACGAGAACGATATTCCCGGTGCAGAACGCGCGGCGGAGCAAATAGTGCAGTTTATGCAGATGGAGCGGATGGAGGTGCTTGGACAGGTGACCGCGTCGGGGAACGTGCCATGCCTCTCATGCGGCTACGGCACGGAGTGCGAGATCAGCGCTGTCCCGTGGATATTCGGCAAGGTAGACACCATTACTGATGATATGTTCAAGCGGGTGGAAGACCAGCCCGGGGTGATTGAACAGGCTGCGCGCCTGGGTAGAGAGATAAAAAGGCGTTTGAATAATTAAATAGGGGGCCTTAGTAACAGAGGGCATTATGGCAAAGACCGATGTGTTTGACTGGAAGCGTTGTCCGGACGCCGAGCGCTTTATAAAGGGACACGTAAACACCTTTCTGAAGACAAACCAATGGGCCGCTAACTTCGCAACTTCTCTCGTAGAAAAAACCGGTACTCTGTTTTTTGACTGGATAGACCACATAGTAATGCCCGATTCTGGAAACATCAGGGCCACACTGGAGAATCTCGGCTTCAGCAAAAATCCTCTGGCTGAGACCCCTCCGGGTATATCCGCCTACTCGCATCCCGGAGCCATATTCCCAGACATACTTATAAGCGAAGGTACAGAAGAATCAGTTCTGGAGGTGGCGCTGAAGCCCGAAGCGCTGGCGGCGTTTGCGGCCGTCCACAGCATGACGCACGCCGTGGAGGGTGAGCCCCTCACCCGTTATCGCAGGCTGGTCGTGAGCGAAGAGAATAACACGAGACTTCTGGCCGTGGAACGCCGCGGGTATCGAGGGTACGTTCCAGAAAAACCGAAAGCCAGGTATTATACCAAATACGCAGACACAGAGGGGCTCTGGCGGTCAAGGTGCCGCTGGTATGCGGACGAGAAGGACGGGTTCAGAGAGGCCAAAGAGACGATTGACGACATGATTTCCCGTGTGGGCAGGGACCTTGCGGCTTATCTTATCTTTAAGGCGGAGCGCGAGTACTGGGTCTTCCGGAACCGTGCGGCACGTATCCAGAAGGGACGTCAAGATACGCTCGGCCTTGGCTGGGGCAATCATGACCATCATGCCTTCAGGTGCTCTCGCAGGCATATGTCAGACCTGATAGGCATACTGGAAAGGCTTGGATTCGTGTGCCGGGAGCGGTTTTACGCCGGTAAAGAGGCCGGCTGGGGGGCGCAGGTGCTGAGGCATATGGTTTTACGGATAACCGTCTTTGTCGACCTGGACCTGACGCCGGAGGAGACAGGGATAGATTTCGCGCACCGGCCCCTGCCGCCGGTGAATAAACTGGGCGCGGTCGGACTCTGGGTGGGCCTCCACGGCGAGAGCTTCTTCCAGGCCGGGCTACACCACATGGCAGGCAGGTTCGATTTCGAGCGGCTCCGTAAAGACCTGGCGAAAGAAGGTGTTGAGAGCATGAAGCCTTTCTCCAATTTTGACTTCCTTAAGCAGTCATTTACCGAGGGTGAGGTCTGGCGGGTGAAACAGGAGCGGGCAAAGAGGCTTTTAGAGGATGGGTATATAACAGAGGGGGAGAGCCGTAGATTTACCGAAAAAGGTGTAAGGGGAAGCCATCTGGAGAATTTGCAGAGGAGGGAGGGTTTTAAGGGGTTTAACCAGAAATCCATCAGCGCCGTCATCCGGGCCACCGACCCCAGGCGGTAAACTCTAACATAGGACTGGGGCTCTGTCCCCGGTCAGATGTTAAATGCATGGCGTATCATCAAACATGGGTGGCAGAGCACCTATGCTATATCTGTTACGATGAGTTTGCAGGGACAGGTTTTCTTGGCGTGCCCTTATCGCGGGGCGAGAAGCACCGCGCTATCCGCTACAGGACATATTGCGCCGGCAGGAACTAGTCCCAGTTCTCGGCGTCTACCTGCGAGTATACCGCTAACTGGTCTTCGGTGAGGAGCTTTTCTTTGCCGGTCTCCATATCCTTCAATTTCACCAGTCCCTGGGCCAGCTCGTCGGGTCCGATTACAATGACCCTCTTCGCCCCCCGCTTGTTTGCCGACCGCATCTGTGCCTTCGGGCTCCGGCCTTCATAGTCCAGGTCGCAGGAGAGGCCCTGCGCCCTCAGCCTCTGGGCGATCTTGAAGCACTCCCTGTGCGTGCCGTCGCCGATGGAGACCAGATATACCTGTGTTACGGGTTCACCCTCGTCTACCGGCACTTTATTCTGATATGCCTTTTCAAGGGCGAGCATGCTGCTCTCCATGCCCATGGCGAAGCCGACGGCGCCGGTTGGCGGACCGCCTATCTCGGCGATGAGGTTATCGTAACGCCCGCCGGCGCAGATGGCACTCCTGGCGCCGAGCATCGGGAGGACTACCTCGTATACGGTCTTGGTGTAGTAATCGAGTCCCCTTACCAGGAAGGCGTCCAGGTCGTACTTTATGTTTATGTCTGTTAATGCCTCTTTGACCACCTCAAAGTGGTCTTTACACGCCTTGCAAAGATAGTGGTATATCACGGGCATCTTGCGGGCTATTTCTTTGCATCTGTCTTCCTTGCAGTCGAGGACGCGGAAGACGTTTCTCTCCATACGTGCCAGGCATAGCTTGCAGAGGTCCTTTTTGTGTTGTGACAGTTGCTCTTTTAATGTCTTGCGATACGACGGCCTGCACTCCTCGCACCCGATGGTGTTTAGTTTTACTTCATAATCGACCAGGCCGAGGCGGTCATATACCTGGGTGGCCACGCTTATCGTCTCCACGTCTACAAGTGGGTCCATCGTGCCCACTGCCTCTATGCCCATCTGGTGGAATTGCCGGAGACGGCCCGCCTGGGGTCTTTCCTTTCGGAACTGGGGTCCGACATAGTAGAATTTTTGAAATTTCTGCGTCTTGTACAGTTCGTACTCGACGTATGCGCGCATCACCCCGGCGGTGTTTTCCGGCCGGAGCGTGATGGATGAGCCTTCGCTGTCAGAAAAAGTATACATCTCTTTTTCTACGATGTCTGTGGTATTACCGATGCCCCTGACGAAGAGCCCGGTGTTTTCAAAGACGGGGGTGCGGACCTCGTGGTAGCCGGAGAGCTCGAATATCTCCCTGGCTACCTCCTCGAGCCTCCGCCACAGGCGCCACTGATGAGGCAGTATGTCTTCCATGCCCCGTGGTGCCCGTAACTCCAGGTTTTTCTTTGGTTTCTCTTCGCTGGCCATAGCGTGTCGGTTAATCTTTTCTATGCATAGACTTATAAATATAGAGCCATTATAACGGTTGTAGCCGTGGATTCAAGCTCTTTGGAAACAGGCTTGGAATTCCCGGGGATTTGTTGTATTTTCTGTTGAATGACAGTTGGCGAAGGTGGCGGATGACGGACGGTGTCCGGTTGTCAGGATGTGCCTTTCCCCTCGATGTGAGAGGTTATTATCAGGGGCTGGTGTTTGTGTATTCAGGGAGGAAGCATGAAATTTACTGGATGGCTGTTTATGCTGGCAGGTCTGCTGCTTGTACTCGATGCCTTATACTGTGGTATAATGCTGGGGTCGATGAAGAAGGAGATGATTTTATTATTTATAGGTGTTGTGGTCTTTTATCTGGGGAGGATGATTGAGGCAAGGGCGCCACAATGAAACAAGGCCCGGTCTATAATCGAGGCCTGCCGGTCCTTTTCCCTGGCCGTGTTTCCCTGCGACGACCTTTAGCCTGTTCCTCCAGGGTTTTTTGTGTCCTGGGGTCCTTTCTGTTGTCCCGCATCAAATATCTGCGAAAGAGTATTTGGATGGCAAAAAATATGCCCACGAGAAAGGTGATCGCGGCGGCTGCTGTGATTGCCTGAAGAGCTTGATTCACGTCCACATTCCTTTTGGCTGGAGTTAAACCATTTCCTGCCGTTTAAGTAAGACCCTGCCAATAAAAGATTATAATTTTCATCGCAAACGGGTGCAAGTGTTAACTGAACCTGGTCTGCTAAACGCTGCTGTTTATCATACGTAAGACCTCTTCCGCCGCGTGCACTGACGCACCGGTCCCGCCTACGGCTGCCTTGACCCGTTTTAATCCCTCTATGATGTACTTCCTCTTGTCTGTGTCCTGCAGCAGTTCCAGAACCCGGTCGGCTATCCATTGATGGTTGTCTCTCCACATGAGTGCTTCGGGGACAAGATGCTCCCCGGCAACCATGTTGACGAGGCACAGGAAGGGGGTTTCTATGTACGGCTTTGCCACGAAGTATGCAAACGGTGTAATACGGTAAACGACCACCATCGGGGTAAGATGAGCGGCCACCTCCAGAGTTACCGTTCCGGAGCTGCCCAGGCAGACGGTGGATGCCTCAATGACCTCCGGCAGGTTGCCGATGACTATCTCACCCGGGAAATCGAACCTGCTTACGATACTATTTACCAGGTCTACGTTCCGCGGATGGTGGCAGGATATGATGAAATTTGTCTGCGGTAGTTTCTTCCGCACGACGTCTGCCGCCCTCAGGAATATGGGCAGGAGCTTGTTTATCTCCTGCTCTCTGCTTCCCGGCAGGATTGAGACCAGGCACTCTCCCTTCTCAGCCTTAAGGCGGTCTACCAGGGCGTCGTCTTGCGCCCGTTTGCTGAGTTCGTCAAAGAGCGGGTGGCCTACGTACTTGAAGGACATACCTGTAGGGGCATAAAATTCCTCTTCGAAGGGATAAACAAGGAGCAGCTGTTTAACTACTTTTTTCAGCTTTTTTATCCTCCAGCTGCCGTGGGCCCAGAGCTGGGGGCATATGTAGTAGATGACCGGCACCCCGCGTTTGGCCGCCGCGCGTGCGAGGTAGATATTGAGGCCGGCGTAATCTATCAATACGGCAAGGTCCGGCTTTTCTTCATCGAAGAAGCGTTTGCAGTCGTTGTACACCTGCCAGAGGGTGGGTATCTTGATGAGGGTGCTTGCCCACATGATTGCGTGGTCGTCCATCGCGTGCATACAATGGAGTCCGGCGTCGTGCATCCTGTCTATCCCCAATCCATAGAACGTCACGCCGGGGTTTCTCTTGAGTACCTCCTTCATGAGGTTGGCGCCGTGGATGTCACCCGAAGGGTCGCCTGCACTTATGAATATCTTTTTCTCAGTCAACGTCTCGCCTCATCAGGTAGCTATGTGTTTGTTGTCAGAAGAAAATCCAGGACGGTGCTCAACAGATTAATGGTAAACAACACAAACGCGCCTCCCCATACGAACGCCCAGGAGTATGACATGTCGAAGCAAAACCACCCGTACATCACGTCCAGCCAGAACAGCGTTATGAGAAATGCCGGCAGGAAAACGTTGATGCTGATGATTAACCAGAACAACACACGGTGCTCGGGGACGAGGATTTCATGACAGACATTAACTTCTATCAGGAAAAATACTATGAGTGTCAGGAGGCTGAGCCTGACCCAGCACCTGGAGTACAGAGTGCCGGCGAACACCAGGACCAGAAGAGCGATTATCATTGGTTGCATGTCAGTTATGGTTTCCTGACGTCACTGGAAAACTGTAGTGAAGTTCCGGGTTTCTTTACGCCAAAAGCCCTCAGTAGTACGTTCGTCTGACGAGGTATCTTCGTCATGTAGTTTAACTTCCTCCCCGATACCGTGTTCGTTACCAGCTTAATATCCTTCAACCTGTCCAGCAGCTTAAGAGACGTGAATCCGCTTCCCATCTGCAACCGGGAGACCCCTTTGTCCAGGTCGTTCTTAAGAAGATACGCAAGCAGACATATCAAGACATATCCCCTTTTGTATCCAACTCTGGACAATGTCCCGGGAGGGGCCGTTATACTGCCGAGAAATTCTTGCAGTTTAAGGTGTTCTCGGTGGGCCCTTACGGTTTTGGTCAGAAACGCACGGCCCGTGACGTTTGTCTTCAGCACAAACTTAACGCCACTCTTATCCCGGGAACGGGCGGTCTTCCTGGAAATTACGTAAGTACGGGTCTTTTTATTATTGCCGGTCTTTATTCTATGTGCCACCCATGCCCTGCCTGCCCCGCAGGCGACCCTGTTAACGGCCTTTTTATTCCACCTGTTTATGAAGGCCACATAGGGTAAGTCCTCTTTGTGGAAGAGGTTAATAGTGCCGTTGCCTACGGTCTGCCTGTTGGTTACGAACGTTGTCTTACGCCCTTTCAGGTACCGTCCGATGCCGTCGTGTGCGAGCAGGTCCTGCATAAAGGACCGGGGGCTTTTCCCCTCATATATGCCGTATGCCCAGGCAACACCACCGGCAACGAGGATTACCAGTAGTGAACCCTTCTCTTTTAGTGGGCTTTTGCGCGCACCAGGGGTATTCATCCTGAACCTGATAATATAGCAAAAGGACGCGGACCTTTTCTGAACGGCCTTCGATATGACGCGCAGTCCGCTGCTGCCGCCGTCTCTCCCCAGGTGCGTTAAAAGCCCCAGGACCGTCTTTTTGAGGCGAACCCTGCCTGAACGCAGGGGACCGGCCAGTTCTGGTAGATAAACCCTGCCCAGCCATTCATCAAGTGAGGGTTGACCACCGGGGTACAGCAGATGGTGAAACGTAAGGGCCATGAGACAGGGCCTCATCCTTTCGGAGAGCTTGTCGTTACCAAGAACGTTCTCGATTTTAAGTCTGTTCCATACAGTCTTCAAAAGGAGCATGTTTCCATACTCCTTCACCGATTCGGACTTCAGCTCTTTAAGCGGAATGAACCTCTCACCGGAATAATTACCCAGAGATTTCGTGAGCCCCGGCAGCTTATGCCTTACCTTCTCCACGTTGCCGAGGTTCCACAGCACCCGTTGCTTTATCTTTCCGTTGTGCCTGTAGTTCTCGACTATCCGCAGGTAACGGTGTATTTTCCCGCCGCTCTTGGTCTCTACAATCCTTGCAAACATAATTTATCTTGTTGTATATTGCACACCAGAGGCCCCTTCGTTAACACTATTGGTTATAAGTTTAATTATGTAGACAGGTTTGTCAATGATGATTAAACTTGGTACTAAAATATAGTAACGCTTTGACAGCGTCGTATCTGCTCAACGTAGCGGCTTCTATCTATATGAAGGCATGTGATTAGTTAGTAAACGTTCTACAGACACTATGAGAGTTTCCAACCACATAAAGACGTCCGGTGTCCTGGGCCTGGGCGTTTATGCCTACACGGGTGAGTTTGT
The DNA here is from genome assembly GCA_024451685.1 of Candidatus Bathyanammoxibius amoris. Taxonomy (NCBI): domain Bacteria; kingdom Pseudomonadati; phylum Planctomycetota; class Candidatus Brocadiia; order Candidatus Brocadiales; family Candidatus Bathyanammoxibiaceae; genus Candidatus Bathyanammoxibius; species Candidatus Bathyanammoxibius amoris. The sequence continues at coordinate 91,948 of JAMXCW010000001.1, forward strand.
GCCCGCCGCAGCATGTTTTTTGAGCGGGTGGCTCATTGATGTGGACCACTTCTTAGACTGGTGGATGAGTTTCGGGCCTACACTGCAGTATACGCGTGTACTCAACAATTTTTCAAGAAGCAGGCTTCGTCGTTTTTATGTGGTATTTCATGCGTGGGAATATGTGATTTGTCTTTTAGCGGTCTACCTCCTGTACGGTCTTCCCCAGTGGGCAGTCTACGCGGCTCTGGGTTACACGTGCCACCTGACACTAGACCAGATATTTAACGGCCCCAAGAGGCCTTTCGCCTACTTTATTACGTACAGGGCGCTCCACAACTTTAATTCTTTTTTCCTTGTTAGAGGCAGCAAGTTTGCACCAGTGTTTGCGAAAAAGCAGGTTGCGCAGACCGATGGTCACTAATTGTGTCTGCACTTTATAAATATGCGGACGGTTGCCGGGGAGATGCGGCAACCCTTTTACTCTACCCTCTTGAATTCCTTGCGCGCCAGATACACGCACAACAAGCATATGGCCGCGGCAATACCAAAACCGGTGAAGTAACTGCCGGTCATATCTCTGGAGGCACCCAAAACAATGGGCATAAAGAATCCCCCCAGGCCGCCGGCCGCGCCCACCAGACCTCCGATCGCTCCTGTCTCCGCGGCGAAGTAAGTAGGTACCAGCTTATAAACGACACCGTTGCCGATACCCAAAAGGGCGCCGAGCAGGACAAAAGCCACAGATGCCATGGTGAGATTGGGCCTTAACCCTTCCAGAATGAGAAGGGCTGCTATCAGGATATACAGCACGATGAGCATCTTCCTCCCGTCCATCCTGTCGGCAAGATAACCTCCAATGGGCCTTATGAATGACGTGACAAGTATAAAGACGGTTGTCAGGTCACCGGCCTGTACGGGTGTGATGTTGTAGACCTTTTTGAAGTACGCCGGCAGGAATAACGAGAAACAAACGAAACCGCCAAACGTTACCCAGTAAAATGCGCAAAATGTCCAGGCAAGAGGGGTCCGCCTGAACACGCCCATTATCTCACCGAGTGACTTCGTGCTTGCGCCCGTTGGCGCGTCAGTGGTGAACTGCCAGTAAAGAACGGCCATTATAAGGCAGGGGATGGCATAGAGGGGAAAGATGCTGTGCCAGTCCCCGCCGAAATACATGATAAGGCGTGGTACAAACAGCGTAGACAGGGCGGCTCCGACGTTCCCGATACCGTATATACCGAGCACGAGTCCCTGCCTGTGTTGAGGGTACCACCTTGATACGTGGGGAATACCTACGGCAAAGGACGTCCCCGACATGCCGAAGAGGAAACCGCATACGAACAGGAAGCCGTATGTGTTGGCGTACATAGCCGCAATGGTGGGCAGGAAACAGAATAACAGCAGGGCGCTGAAGACCTTTCGGCCGCCGTACATATCGGTGAGAATGCCCATGGGGATGCGCATGACGGCGCCCAGAAATGCCGGTATGGATATAAGCAGGGCGAGCTGGGTCTCGCTGATGTGTAGTTCTTCCCTGAAGTACGGACCTAAAGGGGCATAAAGGGCCCACACGGCAAAGCACACCCCAAAGGCCGCCGTGGCAAAAGAGAGTACTGTTGTATTGCCCTGTGGTTTGAAGGCGGCCGCGTCATTGGTCATCTGTTAAGGCTCCCGTAACGGTTTCTCTCACTATATCTTTTGCTTATGAAACAGTCTTGGCGTTAGAACAACGATAAGAGTCCCCAGGCATATGGCCACCCATATCGCAAATCCGTACTTGTAGCTGCCGGTCGCATCCTTGATCAGGCCCATTACAATGGGCATAAAGAAGCCGCCGGTCCCACCAATAGCCCCGGCAAGACCACCCACCGCACCCACAGCGGTAAAATAGGAGGGGATGAGTTTGAACACGCAGGCGTTCCCTATACCGCAGCAGGCCCCAAGGACGTACAGGCATGCAACCTGTATGGGAAACGATATCTCGGCAGTCATCGCAACCAGTACCCCGAGGGAGACCCCGAAGGTGACAATCAGTATCTTTCTTGCGTTTATCTTGTCTGAAAGCCAACCGCCAAACGACCTTATAAGGGCCGTTATAAGGACGAATATAGTGGTGTATACCACAGAGGCCGTTTGTTTGTCTATGTCCCAGCGGTCATTGAAGTAGGTGGGTGAAAAGAGTGCGAAGGCCACAAAACCGCCAAAGGTCATCCAGTAAAGATATGAGAATATCCAGGCCAGCCCGCTCGACCTATAAACACTAAAGATCTGCCCGAACGTCTTGGGCTTATGACGCCTTGGCGGCTCAGAGGTCACTATCCAGTATATTATGCCCATAATCAGGGCGGGGATGGCATAGATGCCGAAAATAAGGTGCCAGCCGGGCAGGGAACCCAGCATAAATTTAGGGGGCAGTTCCTGATGCGATGTGCCCTTATCCATGTCCTCAGGAGAGAAACTATCGACATCCTGAAGCGTGTGTTCCACCGGGGTGTTTGCGGCGGCCCCACCGGTCCCGGAATCAATGACATTGCCGCCGAAGACATTTACAATCAAGATGGGCACAAATATGGTGGCCAGTATAGTACCTACGTTACCAACACCGTATATCCCCAGCGCGGTACCCTGCTTCGACTGCGGGTACCAGACCGATACGTGGGTAATACCTACGATGAACGACGTGCCCGCCACGCCGAAGAACAGGCCGCAGATAAGAAACATGATATAACTGTCGGCAAATATGGCACCAACCAACGGAAGGATGACGAAGAACAGCAGTAAGGTGAATACTTTCCTGCCGCCGTATTTATCTGCCAATATACCGATGGGTATGCGGATTATGGAACCTAACAGGGCCGGAATGGCTACCAGTATCAGTGCCTGCCCGGCCGAGAGTCCGTACCACTCCCTGAAGTAGGGTCCAAGCGGGGCATATAAGGCCCAGATGGCAAAGCAAAAGAAAAATGCGATTGTGGCGAGGTAAAGTACCACAGGATTTCCAGGCGGTTCTGCCGGGAGAGGTGCTTGCGTACTACTGCCTGGTGTTACTCCGGCAGTTGGCTTTTCGGTAGTGTCAGCCATTGGACCTATACCTCAGGATGCCTTTAGAAATCCAGTGTAAACCCTTAATTACAGGAGTAAGACCACGGTGGGACTAGAGTAAAATCCCTAAAGGAACTGCTAAGGACTGCAACGATCGGCCGGGAAGACTATTCACAATTATTTATGGCCCGCAAAATCTGTTTGATTTGTTGGTTTAACTGCAATTCCCTGCCTCTATTTTTTTAGAAGTCAATACCTCACGGACTTTACACGCAATTGCCATACCATTTGTTTCGCGCCTGTTTCCCCGCCTGTAAAGGTGCAGAGGTTACATATCATGTTGACAATACAACAATTATATGAACATTAGTAGAACCCATGTGTTGAACATTGACGGAAGCGACACGCATAGTGTGTTGCATGTAATTTACAATAGAGGCGGGATGGTGCGTAAACCGTTCTGTTTTGGAGACTTAGGTGTGTACCACCATACATACACCTTTGTGTACCTGGGTGTACGTGCTTTATTCGGAAACAGTCTGTGAGACCGGCCAGTCTAACAGCCACTGCGTGTTGGCAAAAGGTACGGCCGTCTGGTATAATTCTTCCGGGAAGCCTACGGCCTCATACCTTTGACGGGTAATGAAAGTGTGATTGACGCCAATTGCGTCCGTTGCCGTCGCCTGGGGCCTTTATGCCTGTACCGCCTGCGGTGGAAAATGGTGCGCATTGATATCCGAAGCCCCATTGATTAGACTAATTAATCTCTTGATAGAGCCTTATTTAGCGGTAAAATTTGTGTGTATTTTAATGTGTAGAACAAAAGTTTTTTAGAGGAGAAAAAGAGATGAACAACAGGACCTTGGTTATCTGCTTGTTCGTGGCGGCACTGGCACTTCCAGGCTGCACAACTACGGAAAAGAGTACTGCCGTTGGTGCGGGAGCCGGTATGGCAACAGGTGCCGCCGTGGGTGCTGGTGTGGCCGGTCCGGTCGGTGCGGGAATAGGTGCCGGCATAGGTTTAGGCGTCGGTGCGGTAGGCGGCGCACTGTATGGTGAGCATAAGGAAAAGAAAAAGGAAGAGGAGGAGAAAGAGGAGCTTCAGAAACAGTTGGACGAGGAGCGGGCGAAATAGTATTAACAGCACAAGCCGTCAGCCTTCCAGCACCAGGTTGATTAACATGCGGTCTCGCTGCATGGTCGGTGAGTTACCCTTTTAACAAGGCGTTTCGCATCGGACCTCTATATTGATTGCTTGATTTGTATCGATGGAGCAGTGAGGCCTGCAGCGGTTCAGATCTGAAGTGCGGGAGGCACAAAAGAGGGGAGGGTGTGTACCATGAATAATAAGATTTTTATTATGTGTCTTCTCGTAAGTGTACTTGCGTTTACAGGTTGTGAGATGACAAAGACCCAGAAGGGTGCAGGTATTGGCGCTGTAGGCGGAGCGGCGGGAGGTGCCGCTATCGGTGCGGCAGTAGGAGCCCCCGGTACAGGTGCGTTAATTGGCGGGGGCGTAGGTGCACTGGGTGGTGCACTTGTTGGTAAGCACCTGGAAAAGAAGGATGAGGAAAAGGAGAAGGAGGAGGTCAAAAAGCAGTTGGAAGAGGAGAAGGCGAAGAATAAGTAGCGGCCTCTTTGTTGGAAATACCCTTCGTTTTCCCGGGTAGACGCGTTTTAATCTATGGAGAAAGGTGGTGGTGAGCGGACATGGGTGAAAAATCATCTTTGTGTCTGGTATTTGCCCTGGCGATAGTGCTGGTATGCTCCGGCTGTCAGATGTCAGATACGCAGAAGGGGACGGGTATCGGAGCGGTCACCGGCGCAGTAGTCGGCACAGGTATTGGGGCGGCATTTGGTGTACCGGGGCTTGGTGCGGCGATTGGTGCCGGAGGCGGCGCCCTGGGCGGTGCGCTTATTGGCGACATGTTCGGAAGGAAGAAACAGAAAAAGCAAAAGGAAGAATTAGAACAGCAGTTGCAGCAGAAAGACCAGGAGCTGGCGGCTGCCAGAGCCGGCGATGCCGGCCACTACGACACCGTTACCAAAAGGCGGTGGATAGATACCTCCAATATCGAGCGTGTGTGGGTGCCTGCACATACGAAGGACGGCGTCTTAATAGAAGGCCATTACGAAGACAGGCCCGTCCCAAGCGGGAGGTGGGAGGAATACCAGGAAAAGGTCTGGGTGCCCAACAGCTAAGAATAACTGCGTCTTTAATGAGTACAGTAATTCACTTTAAAAAAGGAATGCCAGCGGGACTTACGCGCTCATGTCTCCCGCGGGTGTTCCTTTTTTTGTTCCCTGGTTTCGGTGTATGTCGGCGGCTGTTGCTTGCGCGTTTAAAAAGACGTATTTTTATCCGCCAATCTTTTTATTGATTTCTTAGGCGGTATGGTCTAAAATTCCCCTGCGAAAGTATATAAAGAAAGAAAGGAGGCGAGAGGTGAATATGGGTGGTAAACCCTTTTTATGTCTGGTATTTGTCGTTGTTGCAGCCCTGTTGTGCTCTGGATGTACAGAGACCCAGAAGGGTACGGGTATTGGCGCATTAGTTGGAGGTGGAGCGGGTGCCGCTATAGGTGCGGCGTTTGGTGTACCCGGTCTTGGTGCGGCTATCGGGGCTGGAGGTGGCGCACTGGGTGGCGCGCTGATTGGTGACCACCTGGGAAGGAAAAAAGAGAAGAAACAGAAGGCGGAGTTACAGCAACAGTTACAGCAGAAGGATCAGGAACTGGCGTATGCGCAGGGAAGGGCCAGTGCAGAACCTGCCGGCGGCTCCCAGAGGTACACCAGAAGAAGGTGGGTAGATACCAGCAGGACTGAGAGTGTGTGGGTATCCGAACATACGGTAAACGGCCGCGTAGTACCGGGTCATTATGAGGACAGGACTGTCCCAAGCGGAAACTGGGAAGAAAACCAGGGGCAGATTCAGACTCCACAGCGGGGCGGGTACTGAGTATATAGACATATCGATTTCAAAAAGGAATGCTATTGTAGAGATATATACAGGCAAAATTCTGCTAGTATTCCTTTTTTTGATTTGATGGCTACATTGGAATAAAACTTGTGACTGTGGCCCGGATTCTTATGAAGAGCCGTTTCTCTTTTTGAGAGCCTTTTTATTGATTTCTGAGCCCGGATTGTCTAGAATTTATGGTGAAAGGGGGTGAGTGACCGACATGGGTAACAAGCCACTTTTATGTCTGACATTTGTCGTTGTGGTAGCGCTGGCAGTCGCTGGCTGTGAGGCGACGGGTACCCAGAAGGGTACGGCTGTCGGTGCGTTAGGAGGAGCGGCAGTAGGGGCCGGTATCGGCGCGGCATTTGGTGTCCCCGGTCTCGGCGCAGCTATTGGCGCTGGAGGCGGCGCACTTGGCGGCGCGCTGATTGGCGACCAGATGGAGAAGAAGAAACAGGCAAAGGAAAAAGAAGAGTTAAGGCAGCAGTTGGAAGAGAAGGATAGACAGCTGGAGGCTACTCAGCGGAGTGGGGCCCAGGAAGGCAAGACGTTTGTTGAGGGACACTACGAAACCATTGCGAAGAAACAGTGGGTGGACACTACTACCACAGAGCGTGTGTGGGTACCTGAACATACGCAAGGTGACCGCGTAATAGAGGGTCATTACGAGGAAAAACCTGTCCCAAGCGGTTACTGGCAGGAATATCAAGAGAAGGTCTGGGTTCCTGACCACTACGAATAGTTGTTTTTGTTGACGACATAAATTGTCTTAAAGTTTAAGGAATGTTAGGGGAAGCTTTTTGCGCATATTTTCTCCTGGCATTCCTTTTGTTTTTTGTTTTACGGCGGTTTACCGGGGATAGAGAAAGTGAAGAAACAAGACGCACAACGCAGGCCATGGTATGGCAAGGGCCTTCGTTTTGAGTGCCAGAGATGCGGCAACTGTTGCCGTGGAGAGCCTGGAGACGTCTGGGTTACCACTAAAGAGATTGGGTCCATATCCAGTTACATGAAGGAGTCCCTGGACGGATTTGCCAGAAAGTACCTGCGGAAGGTGGGCCGAAGGACGAGCCTCCTTGAATTCCAAAATGGTGATTGCATTATGTACTCAAACGGATGCCGTGTCTACAAGGCCAGACCAAAGCAGTGCCGTACCTTCCCATTCTGGTCCTCGAATCTTAAGGGCAGAAATACCTGGGAGGAGCTGAAGGAGTCCTGCCCTGGAGTGGACAGGGGGCGTCTCCACACACTGCATGAAATCGAACAGCAGCGTCTTGGGGAATAACCCCCAGCCTTTTTGGTTATTTCCCGCAGAAATTGCCGCCAGAGAAACCATACCCATCTACATCGAAACCGGCCCAGGGGCAACATATCATAACCTCAACGGGGAAAGATACATACGAACTGTGGAGGCGGTACTCCCCGTGAAAGACATATACAGTTGCGAATCCCACCGGAAAACAGCCTAACCTGTATTCAGTACAGGGGTTACACAAAAACCAACTCTGGAAACTACAGGAAAAGCTGAAGTGGTTGGAGAATATGTGCCAAAAGCAAAGATCCCGGGAAGTCAAACAACAAACTTTACCTGTGCGGCAGAGAGCAAAAAGTGCGGCGTAGAACCTGAACAGCGCAAGACATACGGGGGCTTTTTCCTACAAAATAGTATGAGGGGGGAGCCGGATTGGTGGCAACTGGGATGCCAATATCCTCAAAACAGGGTACTTCACCGGTGACTGGTGAAGCTTCCGTGTAAGATGCTAGTCTCGAACGCGGCATTTTTTTCTATCATCAGACTATTTAGGGAAGTGTCAGAAAGAAAAAAATATTTTAAACTCATTTGAAAAAAGGCAAAATATGTCTATTATATAGTGTTAAGAGACATAGGGGCCAGTACAGCTAAAGCCGGAGAAAAGGCTTGAGGCAGGGGTCAAGGCTGGCGGGCTTTCCGCTTGTGCCTGAGACTGAACTGCTGAAAAATGCGATAGACGTGCAGGGAAAATGATAAGAGAGCTAATAGTTTGGCTTAGAGGGCAACTTAGTTCGGTGTTATTGTGGATCTTTGGGGAGGCTCCCCAGAGAGAAGAGAAAAGAGAAGCCGCCCTAGATAAGGAGATATCAGAAAGAGTTGCCAAAGAGATTGCGCGCCAGGTTGGCAACTTGTCCTCAAGAGAAGAGATAGGTATAGAACCCGTCAAGCAATGCCCCAAGAAGACCTTAAAGATAAAAACGGGTTACGTGCCGGAGATTCTGGATTTGGAAACGGATGGGGAAGATATTCAGACCAATCTGGGAGAGATTAAGGCCATGGAGGAGCAAAGCGGTGACGTTGACTCCAGCCTGAAAGCACTCAAAGAGATGGGCGGGAAGAATCAGAAGAAAAGCTAGAATATATTAGTATTGTGGCACATATCCGAATTATTTTTAGCGAGAGGTTATTGGTATGACAAGCATAAACAGAAAAACAGATTTAAGGGGAAATTCCTTAGGGAAGGGTGTTGACATAGGCACGGCGTTTATTTCCTGTGCGGAACAGAACGGTGACAAGGTGATGTTCAGAAATGAGAGGGACGCGTTTTTTGAGGTACAATACACCAAGTTTACAAAGAATATGCTGAACAAGGCCGGAGTGAGATATATTAAGAGGGGGGACCATCTCTATGTGGTAGGCAACTCCGCCCTTGAATTTGCGAACCTGTTCCATAAGGATACCAGACGCCCTCTCAGTCGTGGGGTGATAAACCCGGCAGAAAAAGAATCACTGCCGATGATAGAGGTCCTCATTGCCGGCATTGTCGGCAAACCGAGGGTAACCGGCGAGGTGGCTTATTTCTCCGTACCGGGAGCGCCGATAGACGCGGATTTTAACTCCATTTATCACGAGAAGGTGCTTCAAAAGTTTCTCGGCAAGCTCGGCTACGACGCCTTCCCCATAAACGAAGGCCAGGCGGTCGTATTAAGCGAGTTGCATGATGAAGGTTTCTCCGGCCTGGGGCTTTCCTTCGGTGGTGGAATGGTAAACGCATGCCTTAGCTACATGTCTGTCCCCTGCTTCAGCTTCAGTGTGACAAAGGCGGGTGACTGGATTGACCAGCAGGTGGCAATGGCCACAAACGAAACCACCAGCCAGATATGCGCCGTAAAGGAGTCTTCCCTGAACCTGAGCACGGACATTGCGAAGGACAATACCGAGGACGCCCTTTCCATATATTATAATTACCTCATTGAGTACGTGCTGGAGAACATAAAAGAGGTGTTTGAAAACTCAAAGGATAGACCCAACCTGAACAATCCGATACCCATAGTGCTGGCGGGAGGTACGACCAAACCCCAGGGCTTCGCGACCAGGTTTACAAGGTTGATGAAGCAGATAAAACTCCCGTTCCCGGTAAGCAGTGTGAGGATGGCAAGGGAGCCTCTGAAGTCCGTGGCAAAGGGCGCCCTGGTGGCCGCAAGGGCCCACGGTGAGGAAGACTAAGCAGCAAAATTGCGCAGGTAGACGTGGTTTTTCTCGACACAGTTCTCGTACCTGCGAAAAGGATAAGAGCCACAATTAATAAGAGACAGGCCTGCAGGCCTGTCCCTTATAATATTTATGCGGCGTGCGATTCGTGTCGGAGGTCGCCTCTTTAGAGACCTCTGACGAGATTGGCCCTCCAAATAAACCGGCGGACCGTGCCAGAGGCAAGCTGCCTGAGGCACGCTTGATAGTCATGCCGGAGGCGGATCCGCCTCTGGCGGAGATTCACCTCCGGCGAACTTTCAGCCTCTGGCGGGTTGAACCTTCCAGTGTTGATCCAACCCTTCGTTAAATACCTCAAAGAAAATCCCCGCCGGACGTAGGTTGTGGAATTTTAGGGCACACCTGGGAAGATACCAGTGGAACCTCCGCGGCGATTAATCCCAACCGGTAATTCATCCTAATAATAAATTTTGGCCCCCAAAAAGGAATTGACACACGAGCGGCAAATACATACACTGGTATCGTAATTGAGACTCATTTGCAGGAATCCTTCCGTAATGCTTCGACTAAAGAATAAAAAAGAACGCAGGTCCAAATTGAGTGGTCCCTCAATAGCCCTGGTAGGCAACCCTAACGTGGGTAAGAGTGTGCTGTTTGGTCTGTTGACGGGTAAATACGTGATAGTGTCAAACTACCCGGGTACCACGGTTACAGTGTCGAGGGGTAAATGCAGGCAGCTGGGCGGGGGCGTGGAGGTGGTGGACACGCCGGGTGCGAACAGCCTTGTGCCTCAGTCAGAGGACGAGCGGGTGGCAAGGGACATTCTCCTCGAGGGAGAAAAGAAGGTTATACAGGTAGTGGATTCGAAGAACCTTCGAAGGGGGCTTATTCTCACTACACAACTGGCGGAGATGGAACTCCCCGTTGTGCTGGACCTGAACATGTGGGACGAGTGCCTTGAACGTGGCATAGACATAAATACCCGAAGACTCCAGAGCCTGCTTGGCATACAGGTGGTAAAGACGGTGGCCACGGAGAGGCGGGGAATAGGGGACCTGATAAGCGCGGTACCCGATGCGAAAAGGCTTAACCTGAGAGTCGACTATGGAAAGCAAATAGAGGATGCAATCAGCAAGATAGAAAGGCTCCTGCCCGAGGGACAGCCCAAAAGGGCGATATCATTAATGCTTCTCTCAGGTGATATCAGCCTGGAGAAGAGATTTAAGAATCTAATTGGCAAGGAGTCTATGGAAGAAATAAACGGGACGAGGGACACGCTTCAGGGCAGATATGCCGACTCCTTAAGTTATATAATAAGCAAGAAACGAGGCGCCTTTGTTGACAACATCTTGCGAGAAGTACTGAACCCCCCCTCAAAGAAGGCAGAATCAAACGCCTTCTTACGCCCGCTGTTTTTTTTCTTCCTGATGCCTTTATTCTCTTTTGGGATGGGATATAAGGTGATGGGCCTGATACTTTTCCCTTTTTTCAAGGAATTTCCGTCTCCTTTCTTTTTGGCCCTTACCCTTAAACTTGCAGGCGGCGCCGCCGCATGCATACTTATAACCATACATCTCTTCAGGAAGGAACTGTGGACGAGAAGGACCATTTCCGAGGTCCTGGGGAACCTTACCATGCATCCGGTAGCCGCGTATCCGATACTTATTATCGTCCTGTGGCTCGTGTATAAGATTGTTGCGGAATTCGGCGCGGGAATTAGCGTGGATTTCCTTGAGAATAAGATATTCGGCCAGGCGGGAACGCCCTCCGGGGGGTTTGACCTCTGGGTGGGAGTACCGTTTACGAGCATCCAATACACCATGGCCCACGTCCCCTTCCAGGGCATCAATTATTATCTGGGAGTCCTGGCGCAGACGGTAATGAGCCCGGACAACATCGTTTACAGGTTCTTCCTCGGTTCTAAGGCAGGTGTCATTCAGATGGGACTCACGTACTCCATTGCAATCATCCTGCCTATAGTTTCGTTTTTCTTTCTGGCGTTTGGCCTGATGGAAGACAGCGGCTACCTGCCTCGTCTTGCGGTAATGCTGGACAGGTTGTTCAAGAAGATCGGTTTGACGGGCAAGGCCGTGCTGCCCATGGTTATCGGCCTTGGTTGTGTAACCATGGCAACACTTACGACCCGGATAATGGAGAAAAGGAAGGAGAGGTTGATATGCATCCTGTTGCTGGCGTTCGCGATACCCTGCTCAGCGCAGCTTGGCGTCATCGCCTTCATTCTGGGAAGCGTTTCGGGGGTGTATTTTGCAGTTTACGCCTTCGTTATCATGTCTCAGCTCCTTTTAGTTGGTTTCGTCGCCTCCAAGATACTGCCCGGCGGGCGCTCGGACTTTATCATTGAGATACCGCCTTTCCGCTTCCCGAAGATATTAAACATAATCGTAAAGACACTCTACAGGGTGAAGTGGTTCCTGAAGGAAGCCGTTCCGCTTTTTCTCCTGGGCACAATTGCGCTGTTTATTGCGATGGAAGTAGGGATACTGAAATACATCGAGGCCGGCGGCGGCCATATCGTGGGCCTTTTAGACCTGCCCAAGGAGACCTCTGAGGGATTCCTGCTGGGCTTCCTGAGAAGGGATTACGGCGCCGTAAGCATCTTTAAGACGTTGGAGGGTAGCCAGGGCCCCTCGGGTATCGACCCGATACAGCTTCTTGTGGCCCTTGTGGTCATCACACTTTTTGTTCCCTGTATAGCCAGTGTTTTTGTTATGATAAAAGAAATAGGCATCGTCCGTACGATGCTAATTATTGCCTTTATAATACCGTACGCGTTTCTGGTTGGCGGTGTGCTCAACCTGATACTGCGTGCCATTTGACGGGATACCTTCCACAGATGAATGAACAGAGTATAGACGAGGTACTGGAGCACGTATGGATACATGAGGAAGAGTCTCATGGCCGTGTGGATAAGGGCATGGTTGTCCGGTGGATAGACCCTGGGACTGTGGAAACGGTCCTTGCCGAAATGGAACAAAGGGGTCTCGTCCGCATAAAAAAATCCTCCGTCACGCTGAGTGCCCCCGGCAGAGAAGCGGCAGAGCTGATTATCAGGCGGCACCGCCTGGCTGAGAGGCTGCTCAAAGACGTGCTGGCTGTCGGGCACGACGAGATGGACTCAGCGGCCTGTATATTTGAACACTATCTCTCGGAAGAGGTGACGACCAGCATCTGCACCCTGCTTGGCCATCCCGTCCGTTGCCCGCACGGGAAGATAATCCCGCCGGGGGAATGTTGTCGCCGGAAAGAAAGAAAAGCGCTGCGCCCGCTGGTACAGCCACTTACCGACCTGGCTCCCGGTGAAGAGGGAAAGGTGGCGTACATCACTACAAGGCACCACGAGAGACTGGACAAGTTGTCTTCCCTTGGACTCCTGCCGGGAACAACCCTGAGGGTACACCAGAAACAACCCGCACTGGTGGTATTCATGGGTGAAACACAACTGGCCCTCGATTATGATACCGCCAGAGACGTCTACATAAGACGCTCGTAACGATTCACGGGGATACCTGCATTATGACTCCCTGTCCCCCCAATGCCCAGGTTGCTGTAAGGTTGTACGAGTAATGGCCTTACGATAATTGAACGACAAATTAAAATGGCTTGAGGTAGAACCCCGGTCGTTATAGCTTTTCCTTTCCACCTTCTTCCTTGACAAGTCTTGCCGAATATGCTAAATTCTCCCCCGGACGGGGTGGCCTACCATTAGGATGGAATCATTTCACGATGAAAAACTACAGAATTTTCGTCCACCTATCCGGGGCCATCGTCTGCATGTTTTTATTCCTTCTCCAACAAAGCCAGCGTAGCGACAACCTCCTTTATGCCGAATCAAGCCGGAGTATCAGCAGCGGGAGCATGGCCGGTGGCCAGGTAGAAGAGATAAGGCGTGAAGACATAATCTTCAGGACAAAGTCTCCCGAGGCAGTAAGAGAGCGTTCTCGTCCTTCTGAAAGACTTCATCCCAGGCGACAGACCATAAGACCCAGAGCACTTCCCACCACAACGGGTACCGTTGTTTCCAGACCCAGACGCCAACCGCTCGGGGAACAGTCTTTTGCCCACGCCGCAAAAAGGAAAACCGGCTCCCGGAGCTTAAAACACGCGGCGGGAAGGGAGTCCCTGCAGGAAACCATCGATAACGCGTACGAATATCTGTTAAGGGGTAAGAAGGAGGAGGCGCGCAATCTTTATTCAAAGGCCCTGTTTATTGAGACATCAAGGGAGAGACGGGAGATAATAAAGAAGCATCTCGAGGTGCTCAACAAAGAACTTGTCTTTTCACCCAAGACAGGACCCGGATCCGTTACCTACGAGGTAAAATCCGGAGACAACCTCACAAAGATTGCAAAGAAGTTTAACACCACACCGGGACTCCTTATGAGGATAAACAGGAAGAAAGACACCCGGCTCCGCGTCAATGAGCCCCTGAAAGTCCTGACCGGCACAACCAGCGTACTGGTGGACAAGAAAAACTTTACCCTGACACTGCTTATTGACGGTTACTACGTGAAGGAGTTCCCTATCGGGACGGGAAAAGACGACAGTACGCCCGAAGGGACTTTTTTTGTCGAATCCAGACTCAAGAACCCTGTCTGGTATTCACCTGAGGGAGTATACCCCTACGGACACCCAAAGAACATCCTCGGGACTCGCTGGCTTGGATTTAAGAACAAACCCGGCACGGTAGGTTACGGTGTCCACGGCACCACGAAACCCGAGACCATTGGTACCGAGTCCTCCAACGGCTGCATAAGGATGCGGAACGAGGACGTTGAAGAGCTCTATGATTTTGTTACCCCCAACACGAAGGTAACAATCAAGAGTTAGTGCCGTAGGCCATACCGGCTCCTAGGAAACGTTCAACCGCTGGCTTAAGAGGATTGCACGCACATGTACTGCAAGGAGCCGCTGGAAAGATACCTGAATGATGCCGCTGCGGGAACGTCCACCCCCGGAGGCGGAAGCGTATCCGCCCTGGCCGGTGCACTGGGTACGACCATGGCCAACATGTCTATAAACATGACCGTGGGAAGACCTAAATTCCAGGCCGTTGAGGAACTGCTTAAGGACAAAGGTAAGAAATTTGAAGACGCCAGGGTGGAACTCCTGGGCCTCATGCATAAGGACATGGAGGCGTATCAAGGTGTGATGGACGCCTATAAACTTCCGAAGGAAGGCACGGAGGAAAAAAAGAGGCGGACAGACGCCATACAGAGCGCCATGAAAGGGGCCATGGACGTCCCTCTCAGGCTCCTCAGGTGTTCACTGGCCATGCTTGAAGACCTGGCCGAGATAGTAGACAAGGTCAACCCCAACCTGATAGGCGACGTCGCCGTCTCCGCCATCCTTGCGCGGGCGGGACTCCTGGGCGGGAAGATAAACGTGCTGGCCAACCTGGTGTACATCAAGGACGACGAGCTGAATAAAACCACTCGTACCGAGTTGGCCCAGGTGGTTGACAGGGCGGAAATCCTCTTTAATAACGTTATGACTAAAGTTGAAGGTGCGTTTACTAAATAAGGTCTCTAAAAAACCCGGCACGGCTGTCATTCTGAGCGAAGCAAAGAATGACAGGAAACGTTATACAAATTACAGCAAAGCTCAGATAAAGACGGCGTTGATTTATGGAATGGAACATCGTTAAGAATACGGGTGAATGCGGCAAGTGCAGGAAAACACTTCAGGAAGAAGAAGTAATCTATTCCTGCCTCCTTCTTGAGACCAACGCCTTCTCAAGGACGGATTTTTGTGAAAACTGCTGGGAAAACACTTCAGACGCCCCTTTCTTCTCCTTCTGGAAGACTAACGTACCACAGAAAAATATTCCCAGGCAGAAGTTGATAGACAACGCCGCCATGCTGAACCTCTTTCTGAGGCTGGGGGAGAACGAGAAGTATCACGACGAGCCGTGGGCAAAGAACATGCGTTACGTGCTGGCGCTCTTCCTCATGCGGAAAAAGCTGCTAAAACTCGAAAAACAGGGTAGCGACGACCTGGGGGAGTTTATGGAACTCTACAGTGTGGAGGAAGATAAACTTTTTAAGATGCACACCCCCAAACTCAGTGAGGAAGAGGTGATGAGGCTTAATGACGAGATTATGAAACTCTTTGACCCCTCCACGGCCGGCCAGAGCATCGTATTCGAGCTGACAAAGGACCCCGCCGCCCCTGCCTAGGCCGTGGCTGCCGGTTCTGCTGGTTCCGCCTTCTCTGTTTTCTTCGCTGTCTTTGCCGTCTTTGTTGTCTTTACCGGTTTTACGGGTTCTGCCTTACGCACCTGACCCGTGTTATGGGGACAGGTGGGACAGTCGGCCGTTATGCCGGCCTTCTTTTTATCACGGAGTTTTTTCCTGATTTCGTCGAGTTTTTCAAGCGGCGTGTCAGTCATCCTTGCCAGCCATAATATCTCTTTGCGGAGCATCCTTGTCACGCCGATACTGGGACACTGCGATTTACGTATTCCAACCGGGCAGCAGCTAACCACCTTCTCCGGGTTTTTTGCCTTAAAAGCCATCTCTCAAGCCTCCATCATGCATTCAGCCTCTTGTGTACAAAACACGGCACCAAAATGTCGAGCTAAAGATTATACCCTTTTAAACCCACAGTTCCAAGCCTTTCCTGTCAGTCTCTTGAAAATGCCTGCAGATTACCAGACTCCACTTGTGTACCTTATTTATTCTTTACAATAGCCGGAATTCACATAATATATTGTCCGTCAGATTAACCGTTAAGGTATTATAATTACTAGACATGAAAAAACTGATAAACGATCCAAATAATGTAGTACGGGAGATGCTGGAGGGGTTTGCCACCGCGCACCACGGGCATGTACGGCTGCTTGAAGACCTGAACGTAGTGGTCAGGAAGGATTCTCCCGTAAAGGGCAAGGTGGCGCTGGTGTCGGGCGGCGGGAGCGGGCACGAGCCGGCCCACGCCGGGTATGTGGGCGCGGGTATGCTGGATGCGGCCTGCGCGGGGGACGTATTTACCTCGCCCAACGTGGAACAGATTCTCGGGGCCATAAGACACGTAGACGGCGGCTCCGGCGTACTTCTGATAATCAAGAATTATACGGGCGACGTGCTGAACTTTGAGATGGCCATGGAACTGGCTGCGAATGAAGGCATCTCCATAGACAAGATAACCGTTAATGATGACGTCTCGGTGGAGGAGACCGGGCGCACGGCAGGCCGGAGGGGGATTGCAGGGACTATATTCATCCACAAGATAGCAGGCGCCAGGGCAGAGGCCGGTGGCACGCTGCATGACGTAAAGGCTTCTGCGGAGACGGCCCTCAAAAACCTGCGTTCTATGGGAATGGCCCTCTCCCCGTGCACCGTACCGGCGACCGGCAAACCCAGCTTCACGCTGGCGGACGACGAGATGGAGATTGGTATGGGAATCCACGGTGAGCCGGGCGTCAGGCGCACAAAGATAATGAGTGCCGACAAGTTGGCCGAGACACTTCTAGAGGGCATTATGGAAGACCTCCCTCTTGATGAAGGGGATGAGGTGGCCCTGATGACGAACGGACTCGGCTCAACACCCGTTATGGAGCTTTATATCGTTCATCGCGCCGCGGCGGCCATACTCAAGGCGAAGGGGTTTAGGCTCTCTGCAAGCTACGTGGGGGAGTTTATGACCTCTCTGGAGATGAGTGGCTGTTCTTTGACCCTGCTGCGGCTTAACAGCGAGCTGAAGCCCCTGTTATTCGCCCCGGCCCGCACACCCGCCTTTATCCAAATTTAATACAATAGGTGAGCAATTATGAAGGATATAACGCCGGAAGTGCTTATCGGTCTGGTCGAGTCACTTGCCGGGACATTTGAGGAAGAGGAATCTTTTCTGAATGAACTTGACTCGAAGGTGGGAGACGGCGAGTGCGGGACCAACCTGCGTAAGGCGTTCAGGACCGCGTCGGACAGGCTCAAGGCAAAACCTCCGGAAGACGCAGTCAGTTTGGTTGAACAGTTAGGCATGCATCTCATTACCTCCTCGGGTGGGACAATCGGGCTGCTGTTTGGTGTGGGAATCCACGCAGCGGGTAAGGAGGCGGGCGGGGGTTCCGGTTTTAAGAAGGCGGCAGACGTAGTAAGGATGGGCAACGCTGCCATTGAGGCCATACAGACGCGCGGCAAGGCCCGGACGGGCGACAAGACCTTCCTGGACGCCCTGGTCCCCGCAGTGGCGGCCTTCAGCGACAGTATAAATAACGGGGCATCCGCCGACAAGGCGCTGAGTGAGGCCGTAAAGTCCGCCCGGCAGGGTGCCGAGGCCACGACGGGCATGATAGCACAGAGGGGCAGGGCCTCTTATCTTGGCGGGCGCAGCATGGGACACATAGACCCCGGCGCCAGGGCATTCGCGCTGGCGCTTGAGAGCGTACAAAGATACCTCATCAACACGTAGGGCCTGTTGAATAGTTTTAGTTGGAGTTGGAAATGTTGGTTGTTTTGAGTTGTAATAGACACCTATTGGACACCAAACTTAGGGACTTGACAATCCTTCCCGCTGGTAGTAGATTCCTCACCTGAGAAGCATACTTATTCGAAGAATTTGGTTCTTTGCCAAGGTGCGCTAAAAGAAAGGGGGAATGTCGTGCTAGACCGGAAATCGATTGTAATTATTATTGCCATAATAATTTTAGGGTATATTTATTTCGTGACAGGGTAAAGGCCTTTATAGAGAAGTGCTTCAACATACTATTGTCTTCGTGGCGCTTCTGCAATTTCTGTAGAAGTTGAGCAACTGTCCGGAAATTTCTTAGATGCCATTACGATTCTCCCTGTGTTTCCAGCGGCCTTTCGATGGTTTTCCCGCAGTTGCATTTTCTGCTCTTCTCGTCACTCATAAACTCTACAGTCTTGCCACAATCAGGACAGTCTATCTCAGTTATTCCTTTCGGCGTTGGTTCCTCAAAATACTTGCCCCCTAATTTAGATCCACCCTCAACCATATTACTTTCCGTTTATCCTAGTTAAGAAACTAAGTGCTTATTAAGGAAGTGGTCGGGGCGACTGGATTTGAACCAGCGACCTCGGCGTCCCGAACGCCGCGCTCTACCAGGCTGAGCCACGCCCCGAGATGGACTCACCGGGGGGTCAATATGTTGAGTCCTTACGTCAAAAGGTGAATCATAATAATACCAAACCTGAACGTCAAGTGACACTTATTTCCATGGTTTGACCTCGAAGATCCCGCCAAAATGACCCTCCCTCTCGGCCTGACCCATCTGCATGATGTCGTCCAGCAGCTTCCCCTCTATGGCGACCTCCCCTTTTGAGATGGGTATGTATATCAGGCGCTGGATATTACATTGCTGTATTTATCTACCGGTGCCAGCTTTACCAGCGCCAGTTCAAGAATCAGGGTCTTCCTCGCGTAATCGGGGCGTTCCTTAACGATAAGGTAATGTTCTCTCAATTCCTCGGCAAATTCGTCATTTATACACTCGGTGATTTCCTCCAGTTCTTCTTCACTGTACGTGTTGTCGTACCACTTGAATTCGGGGAGATGCTCGGTGTTGACGGGCCTTATGACCACGTTCTCGTAGATCGTAAAATCTACGTCGGGCTTGATGTATATACGGTGGAAGTTTGCGGTCTGTTTCATTTCCGGATGGTCGCCCAGGAAGCCCGTCTCCTTGTGGGGCTTTGCCGCGCATGAGATGAGGAAACAGAGGCTCAGGACCAATACAGCCACAAATGGTAGATTAAATTTTCTTGTATCCTTCGCAGTATGGTCTTTTCCAATAATTATCAGTTGCGAACATGGTTTCTTGCCAGATAGCGTGTCGCATTTCCAGTATCTTTTGATTCTTCGGTGACACCCTCTGTGTCTTTGAGGTTGTCTTTAATGGCCTTATATACATCCCCCTGCAACTCGATGGAGATTGCCTGCATCGCCTCGCTCATTGCGGCGATAACGGCCTTTGGGTTTTTACCAGCGCAGGGGACTGAGGAGTGGTAACTATTCTGGAAAAGGACTCTCCTTTTCAGATCCGTTGGCATGCCCTTGATGAGTGTTATCTCCAGGTCGACGACTCCGTGCCAGTTATTACCCAGGTCGTTTTCGTAGATGTCGCGGACGTAACCTTGAATCTCATAGTTCCATTTTGTAGCTCCCGGGATGGGCACAACGGCAAGGTAGGTTCCGGAGTGTATAAAGTCACTGAGCGTCGCAGTAGTTATCATCGCGGCCGGATTTGCAATCCAGCGGTTATAAAAATAAGTATCTCGTTCGAAGGCGCCCTTTTTGTATACCAATCGATTGCTGTTGTAGGTGGTGGCGATGTCGAAATCGCGCACACCCAGCACTACATCGAGCGGTTTCGGCGTGGGGACATTCATGGGTTCATATTCGATCTGGTAGTAGTTGATTTTTACTGCCGGTTGTTTCAGGTTCAGACACCCGGTAACGAGTAACAGGAGAGAGGCGCACAGTATAAGACGCGAGTTCATAGTTAGTCCCCTGAGATTTTTCTTGGTTTGGGGGGCTCACTGAAAATCAATGTTGAGGCCCCTTCCCTTAGTGTCTGGTTTAATTCCCGGACGGTTTCTTGAGCGGCCATCAAGGTGCCATTTAATGCCGTCATGTTTTGCAGTTCAAACGTCACCGCGTTCAAATTGCCCGCCAACATTGACACGTTGTCCAAAAGGGCGTTCAACTTATCAGCGGCTCCATCCTCCTCAAGCCTGCTTACAAGCGTGTGAAGCTTTTTGGCGGTGGCTTCCATGTGGCCAATGGTCTCACCGATCTTTGGGTTATTGAGTTGTGCAACGGCTTTATTTATGTTAGTGACAACATTAGAGTCTTTAAGCTCTGCAACAAGTGTATCCAGGTTATCCAACAAGGTTGTAAGCTTGTCGGAGATCTTCTTGATGTCAAGCTGGTTGATATTATTGACTGTCTTTTGAATCGTATCGCCAAGTTGCTCAAGGTCGGAAAAGGCTGAGGAGACAACTTCATATTTTGGGTGAAACTCTTTCTCTGCCACTTCCCAATCCACATCCAGTTTCATGTCTTTATCCCTGGGTTCGATTTCAACATACCGTAGTCCCGTTATACCTGCATATTTCACGCGCGAGATAAACTGCTCTTTCATATGGAATGATGAATTGACCTCCATTACAATCTCTATAAGTTGCCCGTCCGGAGCGATACGTATCTTGGCAACGCGTCCTATCTTTACCCCTTTGTATTTTACCGCGGCGTCTTTGTCTAAACCGGAGGTGGATTCAGAGACGTAGGTTACGTAGATAGTTTTCTCTGTCGTGCTCAGCAATGAGAATAGTACAATCAAGATCCCGACAACCAGACATATGCCCACGATAACAAATATCCCAACCCTAACCTTGAGAGCGTTACTGGCCACGGCTAAGACCTCCCACGACTATTGCAGAAAGTTTTGTAGATAAACAAGTCTACTATTTTAATCTAGCTGTACACTCCCTCTCCAACCTGACGGTTAAAGAAGTCCCTGACAAAGGGGTCGGCACTCCTGTCCCTCAAGTCTGCGGGATTGCCCTCGGCGATAATCTTCTTGGTCCTTTTATCAAGCATTATTACACGGTTTGCAATGGCGTAAATACTGGGCAATTCGTGTGTTACTATCACCATGGTAGTTCCAAGACTGGCGTTTAACTGCATAATAAGGTCGTCCAGACTCGCGGAGGTGATTGGGTCCAGACCGGCTGACGGTTCGTCGAAGAAGAGGATTTCCGGGTCAAGTGCCATTGCGCGTGCTATCCCCGCCCTCTTTCTCATCCCCCCGCTGAGTTGGTCCGGCAAATAGCCTTCGTACCCGAGAAGTCCTACCATGCCTAGCTTTGCACGGACGAGAAAATCGACCATTTTCCTTGGAAGATGCGTATATTCCTCCAGTGGCAGCGCAACGTTCTCGGCCAGCGTCATTGAACTTAACAGGGCGCTGGATTGAAAGAGTACGCCAAATTTACGTATAATCTGATGGTGCTCCCTGCTGTTGGCAGTGACTAAATCCCTTCCGTCTATAAGGACCTCACCTCGATAAGGCTCCTGGAGGCCAATCATGTGTCTGAGTAGGGTGCTCTTACCGCAGCCGCTTCCGCCCAGGATTATAAATATCTCTCCCTGGTGGACATCGAAGCTTATATTGTTTAGAACCACCTCATTCTCGTATCCGATGGTCAAATCCTTTACCTGTATTACAGGGTTGTTTTCCATAATATTACCATTTAACATAGTTGAACAGAAGAGTAAACAGTGTGTCGGACATGATTATAAGAAAAATACCCGAAACCACGGCAGAAGTGGTCAAACGGCCTACACCCTGCGCACCACCCTCAACCTGCAGGCCCCTCATACATCCGATACCAGATATTAACAGGGCGAACACGAAGCTCTTGAAAACGCCGGTGAATATATCAAATACATCAAGGGCCCTTTCAGTCTGTAATATATAGGTCCATATCGTCAGGTCCAGGAACAAAACCCCTACCACCAACCCGCCGAAGATGCCGACCAGATCGGCCATAAGGGTCAGGATTGGCAACGCGACAACGGTGGCGATGACTTTTGGGACGATTAGAAACCGCGTGGTGTCAAGCCCCATGGACTTAATAGCGTCTATTTCCTCAGAGACCTTCATCGTACCTATCTCTGCGGCGAATGCGGACCCTGACCTGCCGGCGACTATAATTGCTGTCATCAGCGGTCCCAACTCCCTTACAACGGAAAGCCCTACCAGGTTGGCGACATAGATGTTGGCACCAAATTGCTTCAGCTGAACGGCGGCCTGAAATCCCATTATAAAACCTACGAGAAAGTTAATCAACAGTACAATGGGTATGGCCTCTATACCCGTCCTTTCTATGTAGAAAAACACCTCGCCCCACCTGATCTTATGGGGGTACCTGACGGCATAACACAGCCCCAGTGTGACGTCCCCCAGGTATCCACAGGTAAAGACCACGTCTTTTGCAAAGCTTATGCTGGTGGTGCCCGCGCGCAGAAAAAGTCCGGGGCGCTTTTCTTTTAGATGCGCCCGTTCGCGCAGTAACGAGTCCAGGTTAAGTATGTTAAATAGTTTCTGGATCTCAGGTTTGAGATTAGACAACACTACACGGCAACCCCTTTGAGCCAGATTCGCTTTTGTCTGAGTGATGACGGCGGCAGCCGTGCTGTCGAAATAGTCAATCCCGCTGAAGTCTAATTTTATCTCTCTGGCGAGTCTCCCGGAAAGATGTGCGTTTAAGTCGCTTAAGAACGAGGATGAGTTTGCTGTATACAGATTACCGCTGAGCTTTAGGTGCATGAGTTCAGGCCCCTCTTCCACAACGGTAATATTGTAATCAGGAGCTGTTTTGGTCTTCTTCATTCACCAAGAGCCGTTTTTGAACGGGAGTATTATAACCGGTATCGGGAGTTTCTCTCAAACGCATACAATAACTATATTTACAAGAAGATGTCAAGAAAAAGATAACCTTGTTTACAGGGGGTATTAAAGACCGTTCCGGCAACAGATGGAAGTTCATCCCTAAAGTAACTGGATAATTTATCTTGAAATTACAGTTCATTTTAAGTAACTTTCAGTAACAGGGATGAAGCTGAAAGGTAACAATTTATTTTATGTGTTTTTAATAATATGCTGGTTCATTATCGCTTTTGCGATAGGCTTCGCGAGAGGGGATACTGTCCAGGTATTTGAGCTAAGCAGTTCCGCCTTCAAGGACGAGTCGTCAATCCCCAAGAGATATACGTGTGACGGACAAGACGTCTCCCCGCCTTTAAACTGGGGTGGCCAACCTGATGGAACAAAGACTTTCTGTCTCATCTGTGACGACCCGGACGCACCCGCCGGCACCTGGGCGCATTGGGTTATATACGATATTCCTTCCGGCACAAGGGGCCTTCCCGAGGACGTGCCTAAAGAGAGGAGACTCAAGAACGGCTCCAAACAGGGCACAAACGACTTCGGGCGGATTGGCTACGGCGGCCCATGTCCGCCACGTGGCGGACCCCACAGATACTTCTTCAAGCTATATGCACTTGATACAGTTCTTGACCTGCCGCGCGGAGAGACGAAGTCTGACCTGGAGAAGGCCATGGAGGGTCATGACCTCGGCTTCACCAAGCTGGTAGGGTTTTATGGCCGCTAGCGCCTTTCTTGAAAAGATTTTAATATATTAGCCATATGCTGGATTGGAAAAGGCTAAAGGCGACCACAAGGCATAACAGGCTTATAATAATCTGTTTTCACGTACTGATTGCCGTTAAAGTTGCCTCACGGTTCACATCCTCTGATATGCCGGTCTGGGTGTCTGTTGTCTCTTGGACCGGCGTTCTGCTCCCGTTTGCGGCCGGACTGGTGATGACTTGGCTGGCATACTACTATATGTTCCTGTCCGGGGAGGAGGTTAAATAACTCAGCCCGGTTTTTTGTCCGGGCCCAGCCCTACCAGGAACAAATCGGGGTCTTCGAGATATTCCTTCACGGTATTTACGAAGCGTGCAGCGTCTGCGCCGTCTACGACCCTGTGGTCAAAGGTAAGGGATAGCGGCATAATCTTGCGGACAACCACCTTGCCTTCCCTCGCTACGGGCCGGTCCTCAATCCTGCCCAGGCCCAGGATGGCCACCTCAGGGTGGTTTGGGATGGGTGTGAAGTGTGTGCCCCCGATGAAGCCGACGTTGGTTATGGTAAAGGACCCGCCCCTAAGGTCTGCTATGTCAATCTTCTTCTGACGTGCCTTCCCGGCCAGTTCTCCTATCTCTTTTGCTATGTCGAGGACGGCCTTCTGGTCGGCACCCTTTATTACCGGCACGATGACCCCGTCGGGAGTGTCGACGGCGACGCCGATGTTAAAATATTTTTTCAATACGATCTCGTCACCTTCAAGGGTCGAGTTCAAATAGGCGTACTTTTTCAGGCCCTCGATGACGGTCTTTACCACGAACGGGATGTAGGTCAGCTTTACTCCCTTCTTTTTCGCATATTCCTTGTGTGCTTCCCTTATCTCCGCAAGGTGGGTTACGTCGGCATCGTCTTGATGGGTGACAAGCGCGGCGTTTGAAACGGCCTCGCTCATCTTTCTTGCTACCACCTTTTTCACGCCCTTCAGCGGGACTCTTGTTATGTATCCGTACATGTCATACTTCTTGACCTGTTTAATCTCTTTCTTTTCTTTTACGGCAGCGGGTTTCTTTGCGGCAAGGTTCTTCACGTCCCCGGCGGTAACCCTTCCGCCCTTGCCCGTGCCCTTGATGCGCGAGATGTTCACTCCGGATTCCCTGGCCAGTTTTCTTACCGCCGGAGTTGCCAGCACCTTGCCCTTGGACGCTTCCTCTGCGACAGCTTCCTTCCCGGCGGGCCTCTTTTTTTTCTCATACTCATTGTTTTCTTCGGGGGCTTCTTCCAGGACGCCTACGACGGCCTCGCCGTATACCTTTTCCTTCTCTTTCCGGGCGACGGCCTTCGACACCTCCTCTCCCGCTTCCCCGATGGTTATAATAATGTCGCCCACGTAGATGGTATCGCCCTCCCTGTAATTTATCTTAAGCACTGTCCCGGCGGCAGGTGAAGGCAGGGTAAAGACGGCCTTCTCGGTCTCTATGTCGACAATGTCCTGGTCTTCCTCAACCCTGTCGCCCTCTTTAACCTTCCACTCCACCACTATGCCTTCTACAAGGCCTTCGCCGATGTCCGGAAATCTGAAGTCATATGCCATATCGATGCCTGTAAGAAATGTTCTTTCATTGACACGGGGGCGAGGCAGCTTCGCCTCTACGACTAAAAGATTATCAGAACTTCATTACCTTCTCAACACCTTTCAATATCCTCCTCTCATCTGGGAGGTAATAGTTCTCCAGCTTGTACAACGGGAAGGGGACGTCAAAACCCGTCACCCTTTCGACCGGCGCCTCCAAATTAAGGAACGCCTTCTCGTTTATCTGTGCAATTATCTCCGCGCCGAACCCGCATGTCCTGGGCGCCTCGTGTACTATCAAACACCTCCCGGTCCTTTTGACGGAATCCACGATAGTCTTCGTGTCCAGAGGGTTTATGGTCCTGAGGTCTATTATTTCTACGCTGTAGTCTGTTTTGTCGAGGGCCTCGCGCGTATATTTCATCATGGCACCCCAGGAGATAACGGTGAGGTCTGTCCCTTTGTTTATGATATTGGCGCTGCCGAGGGGGATGGTGTATTCCTCTTCCGGCACTTCTTCCTTTATCGCTCTGTATACGCGGGTGGGTTCCAGGAAGACCACCGGGTCCGGGTCCCTTATGGCCGAGATTAAGAGACCTTTTGCGTCATAGGGCCTTGAGGGGATTACCACCTTTATTCCCGGCGTGTGTGCCAGGATTGTCTCCAGGCTCTCACAGTGCAGCTCAAGCGCCCTCACCCCTCCCCCGTAGGGACATCTGATTACCATCGGGCATGTGAGCCCGCCCCTGCTCCTTGTCCTTATTCTGGCGGCATGTGTGGTAATCTGGTCATAGGCCGAGTAGAGGAAGCCGCTGAACTGTATCTCGGCGACGGGACGCATGCCGTTCACCGCGAGGCCGATAGATGTCCCGATGATGCCCACCTCTGAAAGGGGCGTGTCAACCACCCTTTCCGCCCCAAATTCTTCTTGCAGGCCGTCTGTTACCCTGAAGACGCCACCGCTCTTGCCGACGTCCTCACCAAGGACTACCAGCCTCTCGTCTCTCCCCATCTCCTGTCTCAGGGCGAGGTTGACGGCCTGAGCCAGATTTAGTCTAGCCACTGTTGTCTCTCCCGGGAACAGAAAGGTTGTAGACGACACACGGTAGGGGCAATTCATGAATTGCCCCCTGCACCCTTGTAAGGCGTACGTCTAAAAGCTAGAAAGGCTTAGCCCGACAGGTCTTTCATCTGGTCTTTCAGTTCTTCCGTAGGCCGGGCGTATGTACTGGTAAAAAAATCTGCCGGTTCGGGCGGCGGAACCTTTTCATAATCTTCAACTGCTTTTTCTATCAGGTCTTTTGATTTTTGGATAACGGACTGTTTATACTTATCGGTAAGGAGGTCATTCTTTTTCATGTATTTTTCAAGCCTGTCTATAGGGTCTTTTTTTTGCCATTCCTTGACCTCCTGTCTTGTCCGGTACCTTGTGTCGTCGTCGGATGTAGAATGGCCTGCTATCCTGTATGTGATACACTCTATGAGCGTAGGGCCTTTTCCTTTTCTGGCCTTTTCTACGGCGCGGCTGGCGGCACCGTAAACTGCAAAGACGTCGTTGCCGTCCACCTGCACGCCCTCGAATCCATAGCTGAACGCCTTCTGTGCGAGGGTTTCTGAAGCGGTCTGTCTGGCCCTGGGCAGCGAGATGGCATAGCCGTTATTCTCGCATATGAAGACCGCGGGGACCTTGAAGATACCGGCGAAGTTCAGTCCTTCGTGGAAGTCTGCCCTGGAGGTGGCGCCTTCTCCGAATAGTGCCATGTGTACCACCCGCTCCTTGCGCATTTTTGAGGCCCATGCGGCGCCGGTGCAGATAGGTATGTGTGTGGAGACGGGTATGGTAAAGGGGAAGTTGTTGAGTCCTTCAGGGGGCTTGATACCCCCCCTCTCGTCCCCGCCCCTGTACTGAAGCAGCATGTACATGGGGTGGTTCCGGGTAATGAGCGCCCCTACGTCCCTGCCGGAGGGGTACAGCCAGTCCTCTTCCTTCAAGGCATACGCCGCGCCGACCTGTGACGCCTCCTGCCCCCTTGACTGTAAATAAGTCCCCAGTCTTCCCTGCCTCTGAAGCTTGAAGGCCTTGTCATCAAAGGCCCTTATAAGCACCATAAGCTCATAAAGCTCCTTCGTCTGTTCCGGGCTGAGCCTCGGCAGAAGGGACTTGTCGGCATTGCCACGGTTGTCAAGGACCTGCTGGTACTCCACCTTAAAACTCTTGAGGGTCTTTTTAGGCATATGGCGGCCTTTTTAACCCCCCAGGGCCCATTCTTTGAACTTCTCATAGGTGGTGTTGCCGCAGATCTTCTTGCCCGTCTTTTCGTTGTAGAAAAAGGGGACGCCTCCGCAGAATGTGCTGCCGTTTTCGTCCTTGTCCAGTTCCTTCATGAGCGCTGCGTTCTGGCTGTTATGCCAGACCTCAAGCTTCGTGACTTTTACCCCTTCCTCGTTCTCGAGTTTTTCAATCAGGGGGTCCATTTCCTTACAGTGCACGCATTCCGTACCGTAAAAGTCGATAAGCCTGTCTCCCATTTTACAACTTCTCCTGAATTGTTTAAGAAAGACGCGCGGGCGTTCTCTGCATTTGTCATGTTATCCAAATTGCAGCTAATATCAATTGAAAAGCGCTTATTTGTGGAGGAACCAGGACGCTGTGAGGCTGGTTTTGGGGGAACCTTCGGCACGAGCCGTCATTACATCAAGTGGTTATGGGGGAGGAAATTTACGAAGTGCCCTCTTTCCCGGGGTTAGGGAGCGCGGATAACAAAAAACTTCTGCCGCTCAGCGGTGTTTTTCCACGCCGACCCTTTTGCAGTACCAGTGGACCTTACAGATGCTGCACTTCGGCAGAAGCGGGGTGCAGAGGTTCTGCCCGTAGGTGACAAGGATGTCGTTTATAACGAGCCAGTACTTCCCCGGTAGTATATCACGCAGCGCAAACTCTGTCTCAAAGGGTGTCTTTGTCTTTACGTACCCCCAGCGATTGGTGATCCTGTGTACATGTGTGTCTACACAGATACCCGGCTTGCCGTATCCGAGCGTTACGACCAGATTTGCCGTCTTTCGCCCGACGCCGGGGAATTTCAGGAGGGTATCTATATCGTCAGGAACCTTTCTGTCGTATTCGTCAATCAACATCTTGCAAATATCCTTTATTCTTGCAGACTTTGTTTTATAGAAGCCGACGGGGTATATTGCCTTTTGAATCTCGGGGGTCTTTAGTTTTAGCATGGCATCGGGTGTTTCTGCCAGCCGGAACAGTCTTTTGCTGGCGGCTGATGTGACGTTGTCCTTTGTACGCAGGCTCAGCAGGCAGGAAATAAGGACTTTGAAGGGGCTCCGGCTTTTAGCGACCGTGGTTACCGCGGGTTCTTTGAAGGCACTATTTTCTTTTTTTATGGTAACGATTACTTTCTGGACGTTAGTATCTGTTTTGGGCATATGGTTGGAACAGCTTGTAGTGAGAAGGCACCGCTACCATTTTGGGTGGGGAAGTTTCTGGGAAAGAGTTCCTTTTTTTATTTTTAGGCCTGGGCAAGGTTTGGAAAGCGAAGGTCACTCACGTTTTCTTCTGCAAGGTCCTTTTCCAGTTCAAACTCAATCTCTCTTCTTGGTTCAAGGACCAGCTTTTCGTATCTTTCCTTTATGAGTGCCAGGCGTTCCGTCTTTTGTGGCCATTCTATTACGTTGACTTTCACCGACATCTTTCTTACCTTGGTAATTTGATCATTGGCCATAGCAGGCAGTTAATATAAACGACCAAACGTTACTGAACCGCAGGTAATAAGGTAAAGCTTTTAAAAAATTATAGCGTTCACGCAATACGTGTCAAGACAGAAGGAGAGAAATTTTTGAATCTTTTTATCTCCTTGAAAGCTGGTAATCCTGACCCTATAATTCTTGGAGTAAATTTTCTTTTGTTAAAAGAGAGGACTTAGTTGTTATGGTAGCTGACTATAATGCCTGGTTCCAGTGCTCAAGCGGCTGTGACGAAAGATACGAGCTTAACCAGATAGTCTACAGTTGCAGGCAATGTGGAGGGCTTCTGGAAGTAAAACATGACCTGGACAAACTAAAACAGAAAGAGCCCGGCCACTGGAAGACACTTTTTGAGAAGCGCTACATGCGGACAGAGTGGCCCTATGGCAGCGGTGTATGGGGCAAGAAGGAGCTGGTGTGTCCAAATATAAGGAATGAGAACGTCGTTTCTTTATATGAAGGAGGCAGTAATCTTTTCTGGGCAAAACGTTTTGGCGAGGATCTGGGGTTAAAGGACCTGTGGATAAAGCAGTGTGGGAACGCCCATACAGGTTCTTTTAAGGACCTTGGGATGACGGTGTTGGTGTCGATGGTCAAGCAGATGATCTCCGAGGGCAAGGGGATACTCGGTGTGGCCTGTGCGTCGACGGGTGACACTTCTGCCGCGCTTGCGGCTTATTGTGCGGCGGCAGGCATACCGGCAATAGTGTTCCTGCCCAAGGACAAGGTTTCTACCTCTCAGCTGGTTCAGCCCCTGGCCAATAATGCGTTAACGTTGTCTATCGACACGGACTTTGACGGATGTATGAAACTGGTTCGAGAAACATGTGAAAAGAACAACATATATCTTGCCAACTCCATGAATTCCCTCCGCATAGAGGGCCAGAAGACGATAAGTATAGAAATAGCTCAGCAGTTTGATTGGGAAGTGCCTGACGTGATTGTCGTTCCCGGTGGAAATCTGGGGAACGTGACGGCCATAGGCCTGGGGTTCCTTATGATTAGGGAGCTTGGTCTGGTCGACAGGCTGCCCAGGCTGGTATGCGCCCAGGCCGAGAGGGCTAATCCCCTCTATCGCAGTTACTTGAAGGGTTTCAAGGAATACAGACCCGTTCAGGCGCAAAAGACCCTTGCCACCGCTATTCAGATAGGAGACCCCGTAAGCGTGCATCGTGCAATAAGGGTCTTGAAGAACTTCGAGGGTGTGGTTGAGCAGGCTACGGAGGATGAACTGGCCAATGCGGCCGCACGTGCCGACCGCAGTGGGCTGTTTAATTGCCCGCACACCGGGGTAGCGCTTGCGGTCTTGATGAAACTGACGGACAGGGGGCTTATAAAGCCGGAGGACAAGGTTGTGGTAATCTCAACGGCGCACGGGTTGAAGTTTCCGGATTTTAAGATTGGATATCACATGGGAGCACTGGACGGTGTAGAGTCCAGATACGCAAACCGTCCTGTAGAGGTTCCCGCCGCCTACGAACCCATTAAGACGGCCATTTTCAAGGCGATTGAACGGGGATGCTACGACCTGCAGCCTTCTCAGAACAAAGACCTTTCCTAGTGGGTGCTTTGCCTGGCGGTCTTTGTCTTTCCCTGATGATGTTCTTCTGTGCCCCTCTCTTTTGCTACCATTTTCCTCTTTTCCTTTGTTTCTTTGGGTGGATGTTTTGCCAGTTCTTCTTCGAATTTCTTTATTAACTCTGCGTTGTTGAACCCGGAACATCTACCGTGGTGCCACTTGTCCCTTGGACTCTCGTATATGGCGCAATGGTCACCGAGGTTAA
Source organism: Candidatus Bathyanammoxibius amoris (assembly GCA_024451685.1). Taxonomy (NCBI): domain Bacteria; kingdom Pseudomonadati; phylum Planctomycetota; class Candidatus Brocadiia; order Candidatus Brocadiales; family Candidatus Bathyanammoxibiaceae; genus Candidatus Bathyanammoxibius; species Candidatus Bathyanammoxibius amoris. The sequence goes on from JAMXCW010000001.1 coordinate 122,644, forward strand.
GTTTACAGTCGTTACATTTGCGAACAGGCTTTTGCCACTTTATCATATTTAAGTCCCTTAGATGTGCTAGGTTCCTTAGAAGGTTGTCATTGCGTTAACGGCCACTCGCTTTCCTACTTCAATTATAATAAAAGTGTAGTTGCATGGAAAGGGTTTTTGCCCGGGAGTAAGTAACACACCGTCAACAAGCAATTTGCGCCATAAAGCCTCTGGTAAACCTTGGGCGGAGACGGAAAGGCATAATAACGTTGGGAAGTGTTTTTTACAACGGAAAGATTTTCTAAAGCTCAGCCCGGGCTTTCTCGGCGGCGTCTATCGCAGTTCTTTCCAGAGGTTATCGGGCATATCGTAGGCCAGCTTGAGGGCGCCGTCAGCACCTGCGTAAACGGGCTCATCTACCTTGTTGACCTTTCCGCCGCCATACTCCTCAAGCCCTTCCTCCAGAAGACTGCCAAGGCCCTTTAGCTGGCTCATGCCGCCGGCCAGTATTATATTGTTCCGAATGCGGGACTGGAATTCCGGGTCATATGTAGCTATAAGATTCCCGACGGCCTCAATTATGGGTGGCACTATCGCCTTGCAGGCCTGCTTACATTCTTCTGTTATGTCGATTACTCTGGGTCTGCCTTCTACGGGAATCCTGACGACCACCCTGTCGTTTGTGTCTGAGACAAAGCCGTTTCTTTCCTTTATGTCTCTGGCCATATTGATGGTAAGCTGGGCGTCGGGATGATTCTCCTTTATGAGCTTTAACAGCAGTTCGTCAACATAGTCCCCGGCGGTGGTAAGCGTTACCTGGTCTCCTTCTTCTGGCAATGCGCCGTGCATCCTGCACAGGTCGACCGTGCCTGCCCCGATGTCAATAATCAGGGCGTCGTCCAGCATGTCCAGCCCGTACGCTACCGAGAAGGGTTCCGAGACAACGATGACAGAGTCAACGGCCTCCATGGCCGCTTCTATCAACGATTGCTTGTTTATTACACTCGCCTGGGCGGGCGCGCCAATAACGGCATAAACCGTTTGCCCGCTTTTGTGCTGAGCCAGCGCTATGGCGTGTTTAACTATCTCTTTTGCAGCTTCTTTGTATAATTCTATCTCTTCTTCGCTTGCCAGCGTTGAATCGTCAGAATATTTTATTACCCCTTTTTCCAGGGGCCTTACAAGGTTAAGTGCAAGACGGTGCTTTAACGCCTCAAGCCCAAAGACCAGATCCTTACCCAATAATTTTCTGGAGATATCGTCTTTTGGCCATCCTACTACGCTAACCACTGTTTTCCGTATACCGTTACTTGCGGTTATAGAGGCCCTGAAGGTACCCAGGTCCATGCCTACGTACATTACGTTGGGGTCTCTTTCTTCTGTAACAACCTCTGCCATCATATAACCTTCCTCCAGGGGAGCACAAAGTGATATTTTGTTACAAAATTCTTATTTATTCCTTTTGTCCTTCTTCCTCGGCCTTTTGCTTGTGACGCCATTTGATATTGCTTTCCACAAGCTTGTGGAATAAACTCCCTGATTTTATCGCACCAGGGCGCGAAGCAGGGGTTTTTGGTTGTGACTGGGCAGCGCCTGAAGCGGACACGGTGGGTTGGGGATGGCTGGTTGGTGTGGTTTCACTTTTGCTTACGACGCGAAGGGGATATGTATTATGCGGGAAACTCTCAATAAGCTGAGTAGGAAGGCTCTCTTTGATATTTTCGAACAGATCGATTGGTATTGTCCCCCTTGCCCCCTCCAGTATATCCTCTACCACCTGTTGTATCTTTTCCTCGTACTTTTCACTGGTTATTGACGTTTGAGCCCTTGTGCCCCCCTGGAACGCTATCTTCCTCGCGTCCACCTCACTGCGAAGGCGGGTCATCTCATCCTCAAGTGCCACACACTTCTTTTCTAGCCTTTCCTTCTCGCCGGGAGGCCCTCCCGAGCCCTCCTTAAGTGCCTCCAATTGCTCCGACAGGTTCTCTGATTTAATCCGGAGTTCGTCCCTTTCCTTCGATAAGGCCTCAGACCTCTTTTCAAGCCCGTCCTCGACGGCTTTTTGTACGATCTCGTTAAGCGTCTTCTCGCTAACTACGCGAACCTCGGATAGACCCTGTTTGCGAAAGGCCTTAAGGGGAATGCTCGATACCACCTGATCGATTGCACTTCCTACAACAGAAGTACTTTCGTCTGGATAGGAGCCGAAGTGCTCTTTGTACATGCCCTTTCCTTACAAAGCCCTGCTAACGGTACGGTTAGCAAGATTTAAAAACATCCTATGAATTTACTTTACGGAATCGTACAATAAACCAAATTCCTTGTCAATAGTATAATTTCAATATATCTAAGCGTTATTAGAGAAATGGGTTATGGAAAGGTTCGAAGGCCCTTGCCAAGTAAACAGGCGCTGGTTTATAATTTGAAAAGGTATTGACGGAACCTACTGTTTGAAGGGGGAATAAGTCTGTTTTATGCTAAAAGTAACGGAGATATTTAAGAGTATTCAGGGGGAATCTACCTATGCCGGGTTGCCTTGCGCCTTTGTGAGGCTGACGGGGTGTAATTTGAGGTGCAACTACTGTGACACGGTCCATGCCTACGAGAACGGTGTGGATATGGATATTGAGGAGATACTTTCCAGTATAAGGCTGCTGGACTGTAATTTGGTGGAAATTACCGGGGGTGAGCCCCTGCTTCAAGATGAGACCAGAGAATTAGTTTCGGCGCTCCTGGAGGAGGGTCGCCGTGTGCTGGTCGAGACCAATGGTTCGCTGGATATAAGTGTACTGCCTGAGGGGGCCGTAAGGATTGTAGACCTGAAATGCCCTGACAGTGGTATGGTTGATGAAGTGGATTGGATAAACATTGAAAGGCTGAGACCGGGTGATGAGGTGAAGTTTGTTATAAGTTCGAGAAGGGATTATGACTGGGTAAAAGGGGTTATAGAGAAACACAAACTGACGGAGAAGGTGGAGGTTCTCGTTGGCGTAGCTTTCGGTAAATTGGAACTCCAACAGGTAGCCTCCTGGATATTGGAAGACGGGGTTGACGTCCGTTTCCAATTACAGGTACATCGTTATATCTGGCCGGCTGGAACACGGGAAGGCATAACGCTGAGGAGCATGTGTAGATATGAAAGCGGGTCTGGCAGTGGTACTCCTGAGTGGAGGTATGGATAGCTGTGTAGTTGCAGCCATGGCCAGCGAGTCTTATGAGCTGGCCTGTCTTCACGTAAACTACAAGCAGAGGACTGAGGTAAGAGAGCTAAAGGCATACAGCGAAATTGCGTCTTACTACGGAGTGCCTGAGGAAAAGAGGCTGGTCATAGATATGGCCTATCTGGGTGCCATTGGCGGTTCCAGTCTCACCGACCGTGACATCGCCGTCCCAACATCTGCCACAACCTCGAATAATATACCTTCCACATATGTACCCTTCAGGAATACACACCTGCTTGCGGCCGGGGTCTCGTGGGCAGAGGTGATAGGGGCGGAGAAGGTATTTATCGGCGCAGTGGAGGATGACGTTACAGGTTATCCCGACTGCAGGGAACAGTATTATAAGGTCTTTAACAAGCTCGTGGAGGCCGGTACCAGACCTGAGACACGCGTAACCGTGGAGACGCCCCTGATTCACATGAATAAGGCCGAGATAGTCGCTAAAGGGGTCTCACTGGGAGCGCCCTTTCACCTCAGCTGGTCTTGCTACAAGGAAGAAGAAAAAGCATGTGGGCGGTGTCAGAGTTGCTTGTTACGGCATGAGGCCTTTAGCCAGGCAGGACACAAAGACCCGGTACCCTGCCAGACAGACAACCCCTAGAGTTTTGTCGCTATGTGATCTTTGTCACGGGTGATTAAGTCGAGTGTTTCTTCCGCGGCGATCTGTTCCGCCTCTTTCTTGCTCAGTCCCTTACCCTGGCCGTAGGTATTGTCATTGATTGCCACTACAACCTCAAAGGTCTTGCCATGGTCCGGCCCGTGCTGTCCAATTACGTTATATTGCGGGGTAGTATTCAGATGCTTCTGGCAGTACTGTTGAAGCAGGCTCTTGTAGTTCCTGGCATGTTCGTCTTTAGAGACAGGCCCTATTTCCTCTGACAGATGTGTAAGGATAAAATCGCTTGCCGCACCGACACCACCGTCCAAATAAATAGCCGCGATGATGGCCTCGAATACGTTGGCGACGATGGATCTCGGGAAACCTTTCTTACCGTTGAGTCCCTTGCCAACGGTTATGTATCGGCCGAGCTTCAACCTGTTTGCAACCTTGGCCAGGATGGGCTGACTCACCACGACGGACTTTATCCTTGTGAGCTCGCCCTCGCTGAAGTCGGGAAAGGTATTGTAGAGGTACCCGGAGATTATCATCCCAAGTACGGCGTCGCCAAGAAACTCCATCCTCTCGTTGCTGCCGTTGTATTCAAGCTTACAGGACGTGTGTATAAGCGCCCTCTCAAGCAAAGAGATGTCCTTAAAGGTGTGTTTAAGACCTTTCTGACACCGCTTTAGCTTCTCTTTCCTGCTGGTTTCCTGAACTATCATCCCGCTGAAACTTTTTCTCCTTAAATAACAGTGACTCTTCTATGGCGGTGTATTTTGTGGCAGCGTCAATAAGCTCGACAGAGGTGCTCTTGCGGAAGGAGACGACTTCAACCCTGCACCCGTGCGCCTTTAGCATCTCAAGTAGAGGCGCGAAATCGCCGTCGCCTGAGACAAGCACCACGGTGTCCAGCTTGGGCGCTATGGCGATCGTGTCTATGGCGATGCCCATGTCCCAATCCCCCTTGGCGGTACCGTCAGGACGTAACCGAAGGTCCTTTGATTTTATCTCGTAACCCAGCCGCTCAAGGGCGTCTGTAAAGCTCGATTGGTCTACGTCTGACTTCTTGACCACATAGGCTATGGCCCTTATAAGTTTTCTGTCCCCGATTATTTCCTGAAGAAGCTTGGAGTAATCTATCTTTGACTGGTGCAAGGCCTTAGCCGAATAAAACATATTCTGGACGTCTACGAATACCGCTACCCGTTGTTCTGATATTGTTATTGGACCTGGACTCATCTATCTCCCTTGAAATATTGTGGTTAAAACCATAGGATTTCTCTAAATTTTCATTCTATCATTGTTACGGTAACAGTCAAACTAAATTTGTTTGACACTCTTCTTAAATTCTGATATAGGTATGAGTTAAAACGCTTTAGCCTTCGAAAATTCCTCCGTGTAGATAACCTTTCCCAAGGGTCAAAATGAATACTGAAGGTACGTTAGAATCCTTAAGAAAACAGATTGACGGCCTCGATTTAAAGACGGTTAAGCTCCTTAATGAACGCGCCAGGATTGCCCAAAAGATAGGCGAGGTGAAGAGACAAACCAGTGCGGAGGTCTATCACCCGAACAGGGAGCAGCAGGTCTACGAGAGGGTTATCTCAGAAAACACAGGCCCTCTGCCCGACGACACATTGAGGGCAATATACAGGGAGCTTATGGCTGGTTCCAGGGCCCTCGAGGGAACCCTCAAGGTCTCCTATTTGGGACCGGTGGGCACCTTCAGCTTTGTGGCCGCCAGAAAGAGTTTTGGCGCCTCTGTTGAATACGTACCCCAAAGGGGAATTGACGCGGTCTTCAGGGAGGTAGAAACCGGCCGGGTAGACTACGGGATAGTCCCCGCTGAGAACTCTACAGAGGGGGGCATACGTGAGACGCTGAACATGTTTCAGGAGTGTGACGTCAAGATTTGTGCGGAGGTCATACTCCCCGTGCACCATAGCCTTATGGCCCGCTGCGCTATGGGGGAGGTTAAGAGGGTGTACTCAAAACTTCAGGTCTTTTCCCAGTGCAGGAATTGGCTTTCGGACAATTTCCCCGATGCGGAACTGCTGGAGGTAGGCAGCACCACCGAGGCCGCGCAGATGGCAAAAAAAGAGTCCGGCGCCGCTGCTATAGCCCACGCTGAAGTGGCTGAACCATGCGGACTTGAAGTCCTGTGCGCCAGCATTGAGGACAACCCCGACAACGTTACAAGATTCTATGTCTTAAGTAATTCGTTTTCCAGCCCGAGCGGTAAGGACAAGACGGCCGTGATGTGCTACATAAAAAACCAGGTGGGCGCCCTTTACGGGATTTTGCACCCGTTTAGAAAATATGGTGTCAACCTGACCAGTATAGAGTCGCTACCTTCCGGCAGGAAGGCCTGGAATTACAGTTTCTACATAGAGTTTGAGGGCCATGTCCAGGACGAAAACGTTAAGAAGGCCCTTGAAAGGGTCAGCCGCGTGTGCCTGGAGCTTAAGGTCTTGGGCTCATTCCCAAGAAGCAGCCAACTCTGAGAAAGGAATCCGGGTAGTGCTAAGACCTTTTATTGTAGGTAATTGGAAAATGAACCTGTCCCTGGAGGAGTCGAAAGACTTGGCTGGCTCCATAAGGGACGGCGTCAAAGATATCAAGGACGTGGATGTAGGTGTATGTCCGCCCTTTGCGTTTCTCGACGGCGTGTACTCTGTCTTGAAGGGCGGCAGCGTCATCCTGGGTGCCCAGAACATGCACTGGGAGAGTAAAGGGGCCTTCACAGGAGAGGTCTCCGGCGATATGATTAGAGAGGTGGGGTGTACACATGTTATACTGGGCCACTCCGAGAGAAGACACGTCTTCGGTGAAACGGATTCAATGATAAACCTGAAACTTAAGGCGGCCTTTGCCCGGGACTTGATGCCCATATTCTGTATTGGCGAGAAGCTGGAGGAACGAGAGTCAGGCAAGACCTCTGAGGTTATAGAGAGACAACTCAAGGCCGGCCTGGAAGGTCTCAGTGCCGGAGATGCCTCAAAGTTGACCATAGCCTATGAACCGGTATGGGCCATTGGCACGGGTAAGAACGCAACCCCCGCTCAGGCACAAGAGGTTCATGGCCGGATTCGAGCGTTGCTGAAACAGTCTTACGATGAAGGCGTATCGAACCGGATTAGAATACAGTACGGAGGGAGTGCCAAGCCGGATAACGCAGCCGAATTGCTGTCACAACCGGATATAAACGGGTTCCTGGTAGGAGGCGCCAGTCTGAAGAAGGATTCATTCTTGAAAATGGTCTCAATCGCATTTGAACAAGTGGAGAGTCCCGCTTAGGGAGAGGAAGATGGAGTTAAACGAAAAAACAGTTAAATGGGCGCTGGCCGTCATCGTAGTCTTTGGCCTTGTATTTACCATGACTATGATGCAGATGGTTTCGGCCCTTAAGATGTTTTTGGTGCTTACATGTGCCGTGCTCTTAGGCACCATACTATTACAGGCGGGCAAAGGAGGCGGATTGGCGGCTATTGGCGGTCTGCAGGACCAGTCTTCCTTTGGCACCAGGACGAGCACGTTCCTCAGTAAGCTTACCTATCTGATAGGAGCAGTCTTCATTGTCACAACTATATGTTTGACGAAGATCTCAAGTGTCACGTTTGTAGAGAAGGCTGCCCCGCAGCCGGCAGCTGAGATGCCTGCCGGACAACTACCACCGGGGCATCCGCCCACAGAAGGGCTCCCGCCGGGGCATCCGCCCATGGAAGGGCTCCCGCCCGGACATCCGCCCACGGAAGGGCTCCCGCCGGGACATCCGTCTCCGGGAGGGGTACCAGCAATTGTACCTCCGCAGGAGAAGCCGGCAAGCGCTACATTAGGCTGGCAGGAAAAGCCGGAGGCAGACAAAGAGAAGAAGCAGGAGGCAAAAGAATCTGAGGAGCAAAAGGGGTCTCCTGATAAGTAACGTGGTGTATCCGGGGTGGTTGCTGCATGTGTGTTGGGTAGTAACCGTACAAGACTGACCAGGTATTGGAGGTAGTATGTTGAGGAGTATGACCGGTTTCGGCAGGGCTGAAAGTAGAGAAGGCAATGCCACCCTTACGGTGGAGGTCCGTTCCGTCAACAACCGGTTCCTGAAAGTGAGTTCCAGGGTGCCGGAACCGTTCTTACCGTTTCAAGAGCGGCTGGAAAGGATATTGAAAGATAGGCTGACACGGGGCAGTGTATTTATGGAGATAGAGTACAAACTTCTTCATGAGCCTCCGGCCTTTCAGGTCAATCTGGAGACACTTAAGGGTTACTACCGTGCCATAAAAGAACTGGGAGGTGAATTGGGACCGGAAGGAGAAGTGCCTCTGGCCGCCTTATTCTCCCTGCCGGGTATCTGTGAGAGGGTCAAGCCGCAGGGAAACAACATAGAAGAATTATTGCCCGCCTTCGAGGGTCTGGTGGGTTCAGCACTGAACGAGCTAATCAATATGCGTGAACAAGAGGGCAAGGCCCTGGAAGAGGGGCTCGTCTGCTCGAAGGAACGGATAGCACGTCTCCTTGGCGTACTGGAGGAGCGTGCACCTGAGGTCGTTAGCAGCTACAGGGACAGGTTGAAAAAAAGGGTGTCCAATCTGCTTAAAGGCGTAGACGTGGAACTGTCGGATAGTGACTTGGCCAGAGAGGTAGCAGTTTTCGCGGAGCGCTCTGATATCACGGAGGAGATTACCAGGCTCAGGAGTCACATCGCACAGATGGATGAAGCCTTGGGAAAAGAGGCCCCGTCGGGCAGGAAACAGGAGTTTATTGTGCAAGAGATGTTCAGAGAGGCTAACACAATGGGTTCTAAGGCCTGTGACGGGGACATGCTTCAGATTGTAATCGACATAAAGATGGAAGTTGAGAAGATAAAAGAGCAGGTCTTCAATGTCGAGTGACAACGGCGGTAGAAGAGGGAAGCTGGTAATAATCTCGGGTCCGTCCGGTTCGGGGAAAACCACAATTTGCCGGGAACTGGTCAAACACCCCGGGGTGAAGATATCAGTCTCGGTAACCACCAGGGCCCCGCGTCCCCGGGAGGTGGAGGGCCAGGATTATTATTTTGTCGGTGAGGATGAATTTGGAAGGAGAGTAAAGGAAGGGCGCTTTGTAGAACACGCCCGGTATTCCGGGACCCTTTACGGTACACTTCGTAAACCGTTGGAGAGGGCCCTGGAAGAAGGCCTGACATATTTGCTTGAGGTAGACGTCCAGGGAGCGCTTCAGGTAATGGAGAAATACCCTGATGCCATCTCAATCTTCATCATGCCGCCGGGTGAGGACGTCCTCAAAAGACGCCTTATGGATAGAAATACCGACAAAGAACAGGATATTAACAGGCGGCTGGACATAGCCGGGCAGGAGCTGGAGCACTCCTCCCGGTACAAATATCGTGTAGTGAACGACAAACTGGAGGACGCATTGGACGAAATTTTCGACATCCTGGGGCTGCTTAAGGGGTAATGGAATGTCCTACACCATAATCCTTGGAGTGACGGGCAGTATAGCGGCCTATAAGGCCTGCGAGATTACGTCAGGCCTGGTAAAGTCTGGTGTGGACGTGGTGGTGGTTATGACCAGACCGGCCCAGCGTTTTATCCAGCCACTGACGTTTCGCACGCTCTCGAAGAATGAAGTCGTTACGGGTCTTTTTGGAAGGACAGAGGTCCATGACCCGTATCACGTCTCCCTGGCCGACAGGGCAGACCTGATACTGGTGGCACCTGCGACGGCCGCCATTATCGGCAATGTTGCCTCAGGTGTGTCCGATGACATACTTACCTGCACGCTCCTGGCATCCCGTGCAAGGGTAATCATGGCCCCTGCAATGGATGACAATATGTACCACCACCCCATAGTCCAGGCAAATATTTCGAGATTGAAGGAGATTGGGTACGGGTTCATAGGCCCCGTTGAGGGACGTCTCTCCACGGGAAAGGTAGGCGTGGGGCGTCTTGCACCCGTTGAAGAGATAATAAATACGGTACTGGAGGAATTAAAAACGCTTTCACCAAAAAGCAGGGGTACGGCACGCCGTGCCCCTACCGTTAAAAAAAAGGTTGGGAGACAGGCCGGTGGAAAGAGTAGTAAGGGTTAATATAAAGAAAAAAGAGGGTTGCGAAGACCTGCCCGCCCCTCAGTACATGAGTGAGGGAGCCAGCGGCGCAGACCTGTATGCGGCCGTAAATGGAGAACAGGTATTGGAGCCGTCCGGCATACTGACCGTGCCTACTGGAATGTTTATAGAGCTTCCATCGGGATACGAGGCGCAGGTGAGGCCGCGGAGTGGGCTGGCGCTCAGGCACGGGCTTTCCATAGTTAACGCCCCGGGGACAATAGACAATGATTACCGCGGGGAGATATGTGTCATCCTGTGCAACCTGGGGAAAGAACCTGTTAAGATAAACCGCGGTATGCGCATCGCACAGTTGATCTTTCAGCCGGTAGTGAGAGCTGAATTCATTGAAGTGAAGGAGCTGGGAACCACCCGGAGAAACGAGGGTGGTTTCGGCCACACGGGGGTATAAGGCAGATGGATAAAAAGAAACTCCTGAAGATCTCTCTGGCGGTGTTTCTGATAGCTTTTGCGCTCTTTACCCTCATTAGTTTAATAAGCTATCACGCGTCAGACCCGCCGTTCGCCGATTACCCGGGGAGCAGTTCTATAAAGAACTTATGCGGACGGTTTGGGGCGGTACTTTCAGGTTACGCGCTCTCATGGCTGGGCCTTGCCACCTTTCCGCTGGTAGGGTTGATAGGCACGGGGGGCGTGATGCTGCTCTTGCGCGGGAGGGTGGAAGACCTGTGGATAAAGGCCATTGGCGGATTAATGCTTACGGTATCCATCGCACTGGTATTTTCTTTGATAGGGCATATCCTGCCAAACAAGGGCGCCATCGGATGGGCCGGGGGGATTCTGGGTAATGCCGCATCCAGCAGGCTCCTCGACAATTTAGGTCTTGCCGGCACCTGCGTATTCCTGAGTTTCGGATTCCTGACCTCAAGCATTCTCCTCTTTAACGTGAGTCCGGTCGAGACCGTCTCATCCTTAGTCAGACGGATCAAGAATAGAAGGAGGTCTAAGCCCGCTGTTTCCAAGGAGGAACGTGTTTCCAAACCCCCCGCAGAGGAAAGACCTCTTGAGGGAACAGCTTCGTGGCCGGGACCACTTTTACTGCCCATTGACCTGCTTGAGAAGCGCTCTGAGTCAGAGAAGGTAGATGACGAAGAGTCTCTGAAGAAGAGGGCGGAGGCGCTGGAAGATTCTCTGGCACAGTTTAACGTGATCGCGCAGGTGGTTGGCTTTGAGACGGGCCCCGCCATAACCATGTATGAACTGGAACTGGCGCCGGGCACCAAGGTCTCAAAAGTTTTATCACTTTCCGATGACCTGGCGATGGCCTTGAAGGCCCCCAGCATCAGGGTGGTGGCCCCGCTGCCGGGGAAGTCTACCGTAGGCATAGAGGTGCCGAATCACAAGAGAAAGAACGTGGGACTGAGGGGGCTGCTCGAAATCATTCAGGACGGCAAGGTCAACCTGGAGGACAGCGCGATCCCCCTGCCCCTTGGCAGGGACATAACGGGCTATCCTATTTACTGTGACCTGTCCGGAATGCCGCATCTCCTTATTGCCGGCACTACCGGTTCCGGAAAATCCATCTGCCTGAACTCACTGATACTCAGCATATTATTCCTGATGTCCCAGAAGGAGTTAAAGCTCCTGCTTGTAGACCCCAAGCTGGTAGAATTCTCACCGTTTAAAGACATACCACACCTCATCAGCCCCGTGGTTACTGACGTAAAGGAGGCGCAGGCCGTACTTGAGTGGGCAGTGAGCAAGATGGACGAACGTTACGGGCTGCTGGCGCGGGCAGGCGTAAAGAACATAGCGGAATACAACAAATTGGGGGAAAAGGGCCTTAAGAAGAGGTTGGGCCTGGACAGCTATATCGACCCGGAGTTTTATAGCCTTCCTTACATAGTGATAATAATAGACGAGCTTGCGGACCTTATGATGGCGGCGTCGAAGAAGGTAGAGAATGCGGTTACACGGTTGGCGCAGAAGTCGCGTGCCGTGGGCATCCACCTGGTAGTCTCCACCCAGCGTCCTTCCGTGGACGTCGTTACGGGTCTGATAAAGTCCAATCTCCCTGCCCGGGTTTCGTTCCTCGTGGCCTCGAAGGTAGATTCGAGAACGGTGCTCGACCAAAATGGCGCCGAGAACCTCCTTGGAGAAGGTGACATGCTGTTTATGCCGCCGGGGAGTTCCGAGCTGGTGAGGGTGCAGGGTGCGTACGTCAGTAACGAAGAGGTTGAAAGGGTGGTGGAATTCGTGAAGAAACAGGCCCGGCCGGAATTCTCCACAGAGCTTAGAGACTGGAAACTCGAGGCCAAGAGAGAAGATAGAAGCGACCCCCTTTATAGTGAGGCCGTTAAGACGGTGCTTGATGCCGGGAGGTGCAACGAAAGACTGCTTCAGGAAAAACTTAACCTAACCTATCCGCAGGCCGTTAAACTGCTGTGCCAGATGACGGAAGACGGCATTGTCAGTGAATATAAAGAAGGTGTGCAGAGGGAGGTCCTGCTCAGCCCGGAAGAATGGGAACCGCCGGGCAATAAAAAAGTACGAACCAACAGATGAGATATGTATGAAGACAAAGACGCAGATACAGACGCAGAAGATAGCGCTGGTAAGCCTGGGTTGTTCTAAGAACCTGGTCGATTCCGAGAAGATGCTGGGCCGGCTCGCGCAGGGAGAGGTCGTCTTCTGTCAAGACCCGGCGCTTGCGGATGTACTGATCATAAACACCTGTGGCTTTGTAAAAGACGCTAAAGAGGAATCCATAAATACCATCCTCGAGATGGCGAAACTTAAGGAGGAATGTGGACTGGAGAAGCTTATCGTAACCGGTTGTCTTGCTGAACGTTACGAAAAGGAACTGATAAGGGATATACCGGAAATCGACCACGTGGTGGAACTTGAGAACTTTGACAGGATAGCCGAACTCTCAGGTATAACTGGGCGGGAAAAGGGGTCTAACGGGTCGTGCGACGTTAGCGATTCGTTCCGCGTCCGCCTGACCCCCAAGCATTATGCGTATCTGAAGATATCCGAGGGCTGCAGCAACAGTTGCAGCTATTGCGCAATACCCGCGATACGGGGCCCCTTCGGGAGCCGTCCCATGGATGAGATTCTGCGGGAGGCCGAAGGGCTTGCGGCCGGCGGTGCCAGGGAGTTAAACCTGATAGCACAAGACAGCACCCTGTATGGCGTGGATATTTACGGACGCCAGTGCCTGCACGAGCTGCTGGGAAGGCTCTCAAAAATAGACCCCATCAAGTGGATAAGGCTTCTCTATACACACCCCGCACACTTCTACCCGGAACTTATCGGTGAAATAGCCGGTAACGAGAGGGTCGTTAAGTACGTAGACATGCCCGTGCAGCATATTAGTGATAAGATGCTTGAACTGATGGGCAGGGAGGTCACGCGCTCCCGGGTGGAGGAACTGATACGGAGGCTTCGCAAAGAGATCCCGGGGCTCGTTCTGCGCACTACCATGATAGTGGGTTTCCCCGGGGAAGGCGAGAGGGAGTTCCGCGAACTGCTTGCATTCCTGGAAGAGACAGCCTTTGAGAGGCTGGGGGTGTTTGTTTATTCGCAAGAAGAAGGCACACCGGCCGCGGCCTTTAAGGGCCGGGTTCCGGAGCCGGAGAAACAGAGGAGGCTTGCCGAGGTGATGACCCTGCAGCAGGGAATAACCTTCGACAAAAACGGCCAACTTGTTGGAAAAAACCTTGAGGTCCTTGTGGACGGCGTTCAGGAGGGTGGCCGGAGCTGGCTGGCCAGGTCGTACAGAGACGCCCCCGAGGTAGACGGAAACGTGATAGTGTTTGATACGGGATTGGTACCCGGAGAATTTAAAAAAGTAACAATTACACATCAAGAGGGATATGACCTTGTCGCAAATTGCGTGTAGTGATTACCAGCAGGCGGAGAAACGGCGCGGAGTTAAGAGGCTTATCGAGCCTTTCTATTATCTACCGAATCAGTTGACCGTGCTCAGATTGGTTATGGGCATAGTGTTCTTTTTCATCCTGACTCTCGGGTTATATGACCTTGCCCTGGTGGTGTTCATTATCGCCACAATAACAGATTTTCTTGATGGGTATCTGGCAAGGAAGAGGGGACTGATAAGTAATTTTGGAAGGATAGCGGACCCCCTGGTAGACAAGGTAATTATATGCGGCGGGTTTATAGTACTTGTTGCAAACGACCAGCCTGTTATCGGGGCCTGGGTGGCGGCGGTAATCGTGTTACGGGAGCTGCTCATTGGTCTCCTGAGAGGTTATGTTGAGTTTTTCAGGGGTATACGCTTCCCCGGCAGCACCGCGGGGAAGTGGAAGATGACGGGCCAGTGTGTCGCCCTGTATTCGGTGATGCTTTACGCCGGCCATTTCACCGGGGTGTGGTGGGCCAGGATGTGGGTGGACCTCACGGTCTGGTTTGCGGTGAGCATTACCATTTACTCAGGGCTGCTCTACCTGTATGGTGCCGGTTCGCTCCTGCGAAAACGCGCTGCGGGCGTAGCAATAGAGTAGGAGAGCTTATGGGGTTTTGTAAGACACAGGCAGTAGTACTAAGGCGGAATGATTATAGTAATTCCAGCCAGATAGTCACGTTCTACACAAGAACTCACGGGAAGGTCCGTGCGCTGGCAAAGGGGTCAAAGCGCGCGGGGAGGAAACCCCCCGGTGCCATCGAGTTGTTTTCACACATGGAGATAGTCTTCATACAAAAGGAAAATACGGACCTGCATCTGCTGACGGAGTGGGAATCACTCGGAGACTCTCCGGCGTTCAGGAAGGACGTTGAGCGGTTCTATGCGGCCTGCCACGTCGTAAAATTGGCCTGTGAGCTTACCGGGGACGGGGATGAAAATGAGCCTCTCTTTGATTTAATATTGAATGCCCTTTTCAGCCTTTCTTTGACTAAACACACGGACGTGGTCTTACGCGCCTTCGAACTTCAAACGCTGAAGCTTCTGGGTTACCTGCCACAGTTAGATGAGTGTGCCAACTGTGGTGCTGACCTTGCTGGGAGGCCCGGAGCAGTCTTCAGCCCCGTCGATAAAGGGTTGTTGTGTAGAAGGTGCGCGGGAGGAAAGGCGCATCACGGTCTCTCACCAGGCGCCGTCAGGGCGGCAGTCTTCCTGGCAGGTTCCTGTGTCACGACGTGTGACCGCCTTCGGCTGCCCCAGAAGGTCTCAGAGGAGATCAGGTTGTTAAGCCAGGGCTGTATGACGTTTGTATTGAATAGGCCCGTGGAGATGCGAAAGTTAGTGGTATGAAACGAAAGCGTCTTATTCTGTCGTTTATACTGGCGATTCTGGTGGTTTCTCCATCCGGTGTTTATGCGGACTGGGTGTGGAACAAAGGGACGGGGTGGGTAGACCCGTTGACCCTGGACCCCAGCGTCCCGGACCAGCGCTACAAGCTTGCTGTCGCGCTGATGGTGAACGGCGATTACGAAAGTGCGGTAAAGGAATTTCAGGCTGTATTAGACAGACACCGCGATACCGACCTCGCTGAACCGTGTCAGTACAATATCGGTCAATCCCTTTTTCTGGCCGGTAAGTATAAGAAGGCGTTTAGGGCCTACGAGAGGCTCCTTGAAATGTTTCCGGGTACGAGAATAACCGGGTTGGTGTACAAAAAAGAGCTTGAGGCGGGCTTGGGGCTTATGCAGGTGAAGCCGAAGAAATCTGTTGAGATATTCGAGAGAATCATAGAGCACAATCCGCAGGGCCCTCTGGCGGCCGACGCTCAGGTGAAGATGGCAGACGCGTATTTCCTTGGCGAGGATTTTGTGAATGCCGAAGATGCGTACAGGGGTGTACTTGAGAATTATCCGAAGAGTGAGTGGGCGCCGTATTCCATGTACCGTATACCGTTGTGCAAGCTGAGTCTGGAGCTCCGCAGGGAGAGGGACATGGATAATCTCTGGAAGGCTCGAAACGGGTTTGAGGAGTACCTTGCGAATTATCCAGACAGTACTCTTGCTGATGAAGCGAAGAAGAACATCCACAGAGTCGAAGATTTTATAGCCCATAAAGAGTATGACATCGCCGAGTTCTACCTCCGCAAAAGGAAGCCTGCGTCGGCCATGGTGTACCTGAAGAGGATAGTGAGCAGATTCTCCAACACACGATGGGCAGCGAAATCACAGGATACAATTGACTTTTTGAAAAAGATTGATGCCGTCAGAAAGTGATAAAGCGCATACTGATTATTCTGGTATTGTTTCTTGCGGGTTGTGGTTATACGTCTCGCTCACTTATCGAGCAGAACGTACGCAGTATATACGTGCCTATCTTTGATAATGAGACGTTCCGCCGCGGGCTGGAATTCAACCTGACCAGGGCCATAAAAGAAGAGATACTGTACAGGACACAACTCAAGATTGTAGACAAAAGGCACGCCGATACAATCCTCACCGGGAAAATAAAAGAGGTGCAGGAAAACGTGCTGATAGAGAACCCCGATGCAGTGGTTGTAGAAAGTCGTGTAACGGTTACCGTGGTGATTTCATGGGAAGACCAGAGGACCGGAAGATTCTTAATGAATAACAGGGCTGTATCTGCGGCCGCGGAGTTCATCGCGACCAGGGACGAGGACGTTGAGTTTGGCGAGATAGAGGCGTTCACGGACCTCGCAGCAAAGGTCGTTAATTTGATGGAAAGAAATTGGTAGATATCCTTACCAGGTACAATCCCAGGGTACTGGACATCTCACAGTTGGAGAGAAAGGGTCTCCGGCGTGAGGGTGGCGGGGGAGGTGCGCACTGTACCCTGAGCCTGGACGGCCTGAGTGGGACACAGCGTGACCTGCTCAGCAAGTGGGCTTCAAGCGTGGGGGGGAGACTTAATACGGTGGTTAACGGTGCTTCCCGCTCGGCGTTCTTGTCTGTTAGCGAGCGGGCCTTGGGACGGACCCGTCCTTCTCCTGGAGATGCAGGGGCAGGTATAGAACATGTCCTGGATGCGGCAGGGGAGACGGTTTCCAGATACAGGAAGGAGTCTTTCCGTATCACTTATGGTAAGGGTACCCTGAAACTCGGTCGGAAGACCTGCGTAATGGGGGTTCTTAACGTGACGCCCGATTCCTTTTATGATGGCGGTTGTTATTATGAACCGGAAAAGGCCTTAGCCCGCGCCTTTAAGATGATAGAGGAGGGAGCGGACATAATAGACGTAGGTGGCGTCTCAACCAGGCCGGGCTCCGGGACTGTTTCTGAGAAAGAAGAGCTCAGGCGGATAACTCCTGTCATTAAAGGGCTTTCCAGCCACACCAGGGTGCCCATCTCAGTCGACACCTGCCGCGCGCGTGTTGCTGAGAAGGCACTTGAAGCCGGCGCGCAGATCGTAAACGACGTTAGCGGACTTGGGGATGAAGACATGGCCAGGGTGGTTGCCTCTTCCGACGCACCCGTCGTCATCATGCACATGAAAGGCAGGCCCCACCGCATGCCCAAAAACCCTGCGTACAAAGACCTGCTCGCGGAAATTACACTTTTTTTGAGGAAGAGAATCGGCGAGGCCGTGAGTGCCGGTGTTGATGAATCGAACATAATAGTTGACCCCGGCATAGGTTTTGGGAAAAGTCCCGGTCAGTCGCTGGAGGTATTGCGCCGATTAGGTGAATTGAGGTCCCTGGGCCTGCCTATTATGGTAGGCACTTCGAATAAGAGTTTTATAAGGCACGTCCTGAGTTCGACAGACAATGGGGAAGCGCCGGACGCTGGCGATGTGTTGTATGGAACGCTTGCCACCATTGCACTGGCCATCAATAATGGCGCCAAGATTGTGAGGGTGCATCAAGTGCGTGAAGCGGTACACTTCACCGCTGTCTGCGCGGCCGTTACCAGAGAATCTTAAGAAAAATGGACCGGTTATACGGAGATATAGACCTTTTTGTTGCCCTTAAAGCGGCGGCAGAGATATTCATCATATTCTTGATGTTGTATTTCATGCTCCGCTTTATGCAGGGTACCCGTGGTGTCGGGGTCATGAGGGGCCTGGTATTTATCCTGGTCATTGCGACGGTAATTCTGCTCGTTATCGTGCGCAAGTTGCAGCTCTATACTATAGATTGGCTCCTTACAGAGTTTTTACCGATGGTTACGATACCGTTCATCATCCTTTTTCAGCCCGAGCTGCGCCGTGCGCTGGTCCGGCTCGGAGAGAACCCATTCCTGGGGGTTTTCTTTAAGGGCGAGTCTCCTATGTTAGATGAGGTGGTCGTGGCCGCCTCCGTCCTGGCGAAGAACGGGCTGGGCGGGATTATCGCCATTGAGAGAAAGGTGGGGCTCGATCATTTTGTGGAGGCGGGAACGCGCGTTGACGCAAATATATCCAGCGAACTTATAAACACGATATTCTGGCCCGGTTCTCCGCTGCACGACGGGGCGGTTATAATTCAGGAACAAAAGGTGGCCGCGGCCGGGTGCCTGTTACCCCTGAGCGATGACCCCACCATGGACAAATCCCTTGGCACACGTCACAGGGCCGCGATGGGGCTTACCGAGGAAACCGATGCAGTCGCAATCGTTATCTCAGAGGAGACAGGGGTTATTTCCCTTGCCGTAAAGGGAAAAATCAACAGTGGGCTGGATGAAAAAGACCTGAAAAAAGCCCTGGGTCGTCTGTTAAAGGGCGGTAGCGGAAATTCTAGAGGTGATAGACTTGCTCAAGGAAGCGCTATTCAATAATCTCGGTGCGAAACTCATGGCCCTTGCGATGGCCCTGGCACTCTGGCTGTTCGCAACGGGAAAGTATACGGGTGAATTAAGCTCCACGGTACCCCTGGAGGTCTCTTTTCCTCCGGGGTATACGTTGCTTAACCAGTCTGCAACCACGGTTGATATAAGGCTCAAAGGGCCAAAGGGCGGTATCGACTATGTATCCGAACTGGTAGGACAGAGAAAGATAATTGCCAGATGCGGGGTGTACGTTGAGGGCAGGGAGAACGAAGACGTTATTGAGGAAATGGTGATTCTCGAGAAGAAGAATTTTAATCTCCCCTATGACGTCAAGCTGGATATGGTAAGGCCCAAGAAGGTGAAGTTCACGCTGGTGAAACGGGAGACTAAGACCCTGTCGGTGGAGCTTCAAAAATGGGGAGAACCACCACCGGGTTACGAGGTTACCGGGGAGTTTTTCTTCCCGTTTGAGGTACAGGTGACCGGCCCGGCCAACATCCTCAGAGACGCGACGGTACTGAAAACGCTCCCAATTGACATATCCAATCTGACCCCCGACCAAAACCGTACGTTTCCATGGCAGGTGCCGCTGGAACAGAGGGTGATAATTAATAGAGACGATAAGACCTTAACGGCCCCTGTAGAGTGTGAAGGGGTGGTTAACGTGTGGTTTGATATCGCAGAGGAATTGGAAAGCAAGGAGTTCGAGAGGGTAGGGGTAAGGCTCCTTGAGCCGCCTGACTTCCCGTACGAGGTACAACTGGAGCAGAAGTTTGTCAACCTCAAGGTAAAGGGCCCACGGTCAGTCCTGGATAAATTAATGTCGCCGTCCGTATACGTAGACGTGAGCGATCTCAAACCCCCCGGACCATACAAAGAGCCTCTCATCTGCAAATTACCCCCGATGGTGAAATTAGACGAACAGCTGCCGGACATACATCTGGACATCACGGGGGGCGAAGCAGCAAAGAAATGACAAAGCTGGGGGTAAACGTAGACCATGTGGCTACGCTTCGGCAGGCCAGGATGACCTATGAACCGGATCCGGTAACGGCAGCCTCCCTGGCAGACCTGGGAGGGGCCGACATCATTACTATACACCTCAGGGAGGACCGCAGGCACATACAGGACAGAGACCTGAAACTGCTCAAACAGACGGTGTTTACGAAGTTAAACCTGGAGATGTCCATGGCCCGTGAGATAGTAGAATTAGCCCTGGCAGAGGGGCCTGCACAGGTTACGTTCGTACCTGAAAAGAGACAGGAGATTACCACCGAAGGCGGGCTTGACGTGGTTTCCCGGAGAAAGGTCCTTGCCCCGCTGATTGAGAGGTTTAAGGAACGGGGCATAGCGGTAAGTCTGTTTATTGACCCTGAGACACAACAGATACAGGGAGCCAGGGAGGTAGGGGCGGAATTTGTAGAACTCCACACGGGCGCCTATGCCAATGCGGAGACGGAGACCGAGCAGATGGACATGCTCGAGAAACTTTACCGGTGCGCCGGCCTCTCCAGAGAAGCGGGGCTAAGGGTAAACGCCGGTCACGGCCTTACGTACAAAAATGTCGGGCCTGTTGTAGAAAAAATAGGCGCCGAAGAACTCCACATAGGCCACAGCATCATCTCAAGGGCAGTGTTTGTGGGGATTAAGAAGGCGGTTGAAGAAATGAAGGAGTTGATATATAAACATAGTTTGCGGGCAAAGACGGGCGGGCGGCCCAGGGTGCGTTCTTAGACCCGAAACGTGCGTCCGGGACGACAAAAACCCCCAGAAGCGGGAGAGAACAGATGTTTGCCGGTTCGATAGTGGCGCTGGTTACACCTTTTAAGGACGGTGAAGTAGACCTCAAAAAGCTGGAGGAACTAATAGAGTTCCACGTACGCGAGGGCACCAGTGCCATCTCTCCGTGTGGTACGACGGGGGAATCTCCCACCCTCTCGCATGAGGAGCACGAAAAGGTGATATCTGAAGTAGTCCGGATGGTCCGGGGCCGCGTGCCCGTAATAGCCGGCACAGGCTCTAACAATACCCGCGAGGCCTTGAGGCTGACCAGGTACGCGCGCAAGGCCGGCGCTGACGGCGCACTCGTCATTACACCGTATTATAACAAACCGACGCAGGAGGGACTTTACAGACATTTTAAGACCCTGGCTGAAGAGGCGGATATACCCATCGTTCTTTATAACGTGCCATCGAGAACCGGGGTGTCTACCTCCCCCGAAACCGTTGCAAGGCTCGCCGAGCTGAAGAACATTGTGGCAATAAAAGAGGCCAGCGGCAGTCTTGACCAGATTAGCGCAATCCTGAGGCTGTGCGACATAACCGTACTTTCGGGAGAGGATTCCTTAATCCTTCCCATCCTTTCAATAGGCGGAAAAGGCGTGGTTTCCGTAGTAGCCAACATTGTGCCCGGGGATACGCGCGCCGTGATAGACAGCTTCTTTAAGGGAGACCTGGAGACGGCCAGAAAGGCACACGACAGGCTCTACCCGCTGACAAAGGCCATGTTCATAGAGACAAACCCTATTCCCGTAAAGACGGCCATGAGGGTACTGGGCAGGCTGAACGGGGAGATGAGGCTGCCCCTTTGCGATATGGCCGGGGCCCATGAGCAGCAGTTGACGGAGGCCCTCAAGGACTACGGTCTTCTATAGAGAGAAAAGGTTTGATGGACCACGAAAAAATAATAAAAGCCGTACACCTTTTCCTGGAAGCCATCGGGGAGGACCCGGACCGCCCCGGCCTGCGCGGCACACCGGAAAGGGTTGCGGACATGTGTAAGGAGATTTTTGGCGGGATAGGGGTGGATGCAGGTAAGGAGATAAAGGTCTTGAAGGCCACAGGTCACGACGAGGTAGTCCTGCTAAAAGACCTGCCCTTCTATTCCGTTTGTGAGCACCATATCCTGCCGTTTGTGGGTATGGCCCATGTGGCCTATATCCCCAAGGCAGGCCGTATAACGGGAATAAGCAAGCTTGCCCGCGTGGTAGAACTACACGCGAATAAGTTACAGGTCCAGGAGCGGCTTACAACTGACATCGCAGACAGCATTATGGACGCACTCGAGCCCAGGGGGGTGCTCGTGGTAATCCAGGCCGAGCACCTGTGTATGACCATGCGGGGAGTGAAGAAACCCGGTTCGAAGGTTCAGACTTCCGTGGTGAGGGGTATTTTCAGGGAAAACCCTGCGACCAGGGCTGAGGCCATGTCCCTTATACTGGCCGTCAGATAGCGCCCTTTTGCCATGAGAAAAGGACATCTGGATTCGAGGCCGCGCTTGATACATGCCGGGCCGGATGAGCTATACCGCTCTGGCGCGAAATAAATCTTTACCGGTTAGTGTGAAGTAAGGAGGACATAATATGATAAAAAAGACCTTATTATGCCTCTGCCTGTCGGCGTTCCTGTTGCTTGGGCCGGCCGCGCGGGCAGAAGAAAAAGGGGCTAATCCTCCGGAAAAGGGTGCCGTGGAGTTTAGCACGAGTATTGGTTTTCTAAACCTCTCCTTGACGGACTGCATACTTATCGGTCTCAAGAACAATCTGGACATGGAGATTGCCAGAATAGACCCGCTTATCGAAGACAAAGACATATCCGTCCAGAAGGCCCCCTTTGACCCGGTCTTTGAGGCGGAAGGCGGGTTTCGAAACCCCAACGACCCCATCAACTCTGACTTTATCACGGGTGTTGCGCCCAGTGAGCTGCACCGGAAAATCCAGACGCTCGACGTCTCGCTCAGCATGCTGACCCCCATAGGTGCGACCTTCAACGTAGACTACTTTCTTGACAAGACATTGCGAAGCACGAGTAGAGGTGTGGCGCTCAATCCGGCCGTTGACACCTTTGTTGAGGTGAGTTTCACGCAGCCCCTGCTGAAGAAGTTCGGCATATTCTACACCAGAAGCAAGATTTACATGGCCCGGAACGACAAAAAGATATCTCTTTACGCCTTTAAAAGGATCGCCATAAACGTAGCAAACGAGATCCAGAAGGCGTACTGGGACCTTGTGAGGACTATCGAGGACCTGAAGGTCGCGCACCAGGCCCTGACCAGGGCCCAGGAATTCCTGAGGAGCGATAAGCTCAAGGTGGATGCGGGAATCCTTGCGCCACTGGATTTAATGGTAGACCAGGAAGAGGTTGCTTTTAGAGAGGAAGAAATAATCCTCGCCGAAAGAGATGTGCAGGACATGGAGGACGAACTGAAGTATCTCCTTAATTTCTTCAGTCCGGGCGGCGCCCCGTGGCTTGCCGAGATATCGGTTATCCCCGTAGACAAACCCGTGTTTGACGTGAGGGACGTAAGCCTGGAGGAATCCATAAACGTGGCCTTTGAAAACAGGCCGGAACTGTTTGAACAAAAACTCACGCTGGATAACACAGAGATAGAGAGAAGAAGGAAGAGGAACGAACTCCTCCCCCAGTTGGATTTGGAAGGCGGTCTGAGATACAGCGGGCTGGCTAGACACCTCGACAGGTCCCAGAAATCACTGCTTACAGGGGACTTTCAGGAGGAATACGCGAGAATCATCTTCAAGATACCCATAGGCCTCAGGAAGGGACGTGCCGAGTACGCAAAGGCAAAGTATGAAAAGAGGAAGGCCCAGCTGGAACTTTCAAAACAGGAGCGCAAGATAATTGTTGATGTGAGAGAGGTCGTGAGGCGCTTGCGCACGAGCCGGAAGCTTGTAGGGAACACGAGGAAGACCCTGAAATATGCCAGACGCAGGCTGGAAGCGGAGGAGAAGAAATACGCCGTCGGGAGGACCACAAACATCGAGGTCTTGAGGGCGCAAAATTCCCTGGCCGCACAGGAAGCAAGGGCGATTAGGGCCCTGACAGAGCACCATAAGTCGCAGGGAGAGCTTGAGGCCGCCAAGGGAACCATCCTTGAGCGGTTCAATATTGTTCTGGAGGGCACGGGTCTCGGTCAATGAGCTTGTCTGTGTGCGCTTATGCGGAGCTAAAGACGTGTAAATGAATGGTTGGCGCAAGGGACAGGCGGCGCTGATAATTAAAGTGGTAATACCGGAGGTTGCCATTATACTGACGGGTTTATTGGTCTGATATGTGGAAGGATTTGGCCGCGGGGTTATTTTCCGCCTGCCGGCCGGATGTTATATTATGAGAGTTCTGAAAAGGTGCATTAAAGGTTGTGGGGACTGCTAAAGTGAGAGGACGGCATGAAGAAGAAGAAGAAGAAATGGTATAATACCTCACGGCAGAGGATATTGATTATCGTAGCGATACCTATTGCAGTGGCCGCTATAGTAGTTAACGTAATTATGTTTCTGCTTTATTAGAAGTTATGTGATGAAAGAGTCCGGGTATGTGATTGTTTCCTGGCCACGGCGCGGACAGACAGTTGTTTGCCGCATGTTTGACCAACAAAAACGGCAAGGGATGAGAGCTGCCCGCTCCCCTTCAACCTTGCCCCTACGAAACCCCGTTTATTTCTACTGTAAACGGACCGCCATCCCTTATTTTATACGGTAGGCGATGTCGTCGCCGTCGACTGTCGGCGCATCCCTCCCCTGCGAAAACGTTGTTTCGATTGTCTCGTTGGGTCCGGCGGATAGTACCCAGACCGCGTTACTGGCGTTGGGCAGGAGCTTGTTCGCGTTGCACACGTATTGGTTTCCCCAGGGGTCCTGCCGGATAGGGCCCATATAAGGCCCCCGCCAGGCAAATTCCCCGCTCTCGGAATATGCGTTCCCACCACCAGTGCCACTCGGCTTGTTCTCGTTTAGCTGGTTTTCAAATGTGTCGGATGTGCTAAAGGACCAGCCACTAGGTGTATCCCCATCCGAGGTGATTAGAACGTCAAATACGGTATCACTCGGGCTGGTCAAAGTCCCGTTTGCGTATATAGGAAAGCGTGCCGTGTCCTTGTTAAAGGCCAACAACGCCTCACCGAGGGCCTTCGTGTCCTGCTCCGCCCTCCGGGTCTTCGCCGACCCTAGGTAGGTTCTTACCGTCGGGACAAGTATACCCGCCATTATCCCCACAATGGCAAGTACTATTACAATCTCTAAGAGTGTAAAACCGTTTTTACGCCTGCTGTTCACTTTTCCACCTGTTCCCTCTACGGATTGTGTACTGGTCGAGCCTTCGGCCTCAAGGGCCTCAGCCCGAAGGCTTGCTCGACTTTCTGTAGGGGCAACCCCCTGTGGTTGCCCTTGTAGGTTTCTAGGGCAGGCACGGGGGTCTGCCCCTACCGATATGTTAGCAGAGTAAGCCTGCCCCTACAAATGTTACTGGTCGGGCCGTGCCATAGGCAGGTCTGTCACGCCTCCTGATGCGGATATTGCGACTTGGCGCACCAGCCTGTCTTCTGTAGCTGTTTCCTGTAGCTGCTCGATTTATCGAGCTTATCTGTGACCCCATAAATGGGGCAGCTACTTTGTCTTTTGTAGGGACAGGGTTTGTCCCTGTCCGCGGACAGCCACAAGGGCTGTCCCTACATCTTCGTCCGATACGGATCGCGCCTGAGGGGGACTCACCTTCAGCGAGGATCGAACGCTGCAGTCTCCATGCCCCAGGACTAATGGCTCTGAACCGCCCTGCCAAAACGTGCCGCACAACAAGCCAGGCCGTATTAATCAGATACGCCGCTGATGGACGCCCTTTTCTGGAACATCATTATCCCGATGTCATCGGACGTGGAGGACAACCCCAGGCTACTAGGAGCGGGCTCGTTGTTCAGGATGGGCGAGTTCACGCCCGTCTCCAGCGTCTCGTTCGGCCCGCCGCTGATTATCCACACGTAGTTGAATACAAGGCCCACCCCCGTGCCGGTTGTACGATTCGTAAAGGCATTAGCATATATCAGATAGTTCCTGCCCCACGGGTCGTTGAACACCTGGGCCATGTACGGCCCCGCCCAGTTCACATCGGCGGCTATGTAGAAGCCGTTAGGAGTGGCGGTAGTGCCGCCGGGATTGTCGATTGTGAGGTGGTTCACCAATGCCTGCACCTCGGTGGTGCTGCCTCCCCAAGTTGCACCCGCATCGCCCGCATCAGGGTCTTGCACGTTGCCGCCAAGTCCTGTTGTGGCGAAAAGATTAAAGTTTGCGTCTACCGAACCGCTCCTCAGTACCTCTACGCCGGTTGGAGAGGTCTCACCTGTCCTGGTGGGCCATGTGCCGGTATCCTTGTGGAACAGGGATATGGCGGCGCTTATACCGTCAACGTCCTGTTTTGCCTTTGCCACGCGTGCGGACTCGATCTGGTCTATCGCGACGGGTACTACGACTGCCGCCAGTGTGGCCGTAATGGCTACCACAGCCGCCACCTCAGGCAGTGTAAACCCTTTTCTATCTTTCAGCCCCGAGAAGAGCTTCTTTGCCCTCCTTAATAGCTTCATTTTTCTTACCCTCTTTATTTTAAGGTTTCGTCAGCCATAAAAATCAGGCTAACTTACGCACATTACCATGATAAGCGCTGTTGAACAAGGTTGCTTTCCCTTTTTGTCCTCTGTAGCAGGGACAGGGTTTATCTCTGTCCGCGGACAGCCACAAGGGCTGTCCCTGCATCTTCTCTTCGTCCGATACGGATCGCGCCTGAGGCGGACTCACCTTCAGCGAGGATCGGACGCTACAGTCCCAGGGTGCGTCTCGACGCACCGCCTTTGATGAGAGTATCGTAGAGCTAAAGCCCTGTGGCACCCACACCTGCGCTTACTTGATGCGGAAGACGATGTCGTCTCCGCCCACGGTTATAGTCCCCCCGGTCCCGGTCTGTTCAAAGTCGGTATCAACGACCTTGTTGGGACCCGGAGAGAGCACAAACACGGGCTGTGTGCCGTTGACGTTGGCTTTCTGCAGGAACTCTACGTTAACAAGATACGCGCTGCCCCAGGGGTCTTCATCGATCCTTTCCAGATATGGACCTCTCCAGCGACGACTGCCGGTGGAGTCATAGCTCGCACCATTCGTGAAAACGTGGTCGGAAAGGTCATCCGGCGCCCCAGTGACCTTGGCCTCCCAGCCTGTCGCAGTACCGTCATCAGCGGTGTCTCCGGCTCCTACCAGTATGTCAATAGTTTCCAATTGAGGCGAAGCGTTTGAAACCAACGAAATAGGCCACTCTGCGGTGTCAGCGTTCAAAGCGGCTAGTGCCGTTGCGATATGCTGCACATCCGCCTGGGCCTTCCTGTTCCTGGAATCGCCCACGTACCGGGTCAGGGTCGGTGCCAGTATACCGGCCAGCACGGCGATTATGGCCAGCACGATGACGATTTCAATCAGTGTGAAACCACCCGTACTTCTAAGGTTCTTAGTCATTTTTCTACTCCTTTTAATTTCCAGTGCCGTTTCAGGGGTACAGGTTATTGCCCCCCTGCGGCACCCGCACCTGCGCTTACTTGATACGGAAAATGATGTCGTCTAAGCCCACCGTGATAGTAGGTCCGGCCTGGTCAAAGTTGGTATCAATGACCTTGTTGGGACCTGCAGAGAGCACAAACACGGGCTTTGTGCCGTTGACGTTGCCTTTCTGCAGGAACTCTACGTTAACAAGATACGCGCTGCCCCAGGGGTCTTCATCGATCTTTTCCAGATATGGACCTCTCCAGCGACGTCTGCCGGTGGAGTCATAGACCGCACCATTCGTGAAAATGTGGTCGGAAAGGTCATCCTGGAGCAAAGCGACTTTTTTTATCGTCCAGCCTGTCCCAGTACCGTCAACAGCGGCGTCTCCAGATCCTGCCAGCATGTCAACATTTTCAGTTGGAGGCGAAGCGCTTAAATCCGTCGAAATAGGCCAGTCTAAGGTGTCAGCGTTCAAAGCGGCTAATGCCGTTGCGATGTGCTGCGTGTCCGCCTGGGCCTTCCTGTTCCTGGAATCACCCACGTACCGGGTCAGGGTCGGGGCCAGTATACCGGCCAGCACGGCGATTATGGCCAGCACGATGACGATTTCAATCAGTGTAAAACCGCTCGCACTTCTAAGGTTTTTTGTCATTTTCTTACCCTCTTAAAAATGCCCTAAGGTTTAAAAACTACTAACAAAATAACAAACACTAACGCTCAATGCATCTCTTGTCGGTTCTGCCCCCCAGATAAACCGTTCTCCTCTCCACAATCATATGCCGCCGGACAGCATCAGATATCCTATATCGTCACCGTTTGACGTCAGGCCGGTTGTGGGGTCGGAGTTCAATGTCTCCGAGTCTTTATCGGTCTCTATGGTCTCGTTAGGTCCGGCGGAGAGCACCCAGGCATAGATAGGGGCCTCGCTTGTGCCCGAATCGTAGAACCCCTTGGCTATCACCAGATAGTTCCTTCCCCAGGGGTCCGTACCCACCTCGCCTATATACGGCCCTCTCCAAGCACCGTTGTTGTCCTCATAAGCATCGGCAACACCGCCGGGATTGTCTACCAGGAGATGGTTGCTTAACTTATCCGCCTCCGAAAGTTCCCACAGAGCGCTTATTTCCGAAACGAAGTTCGGGTCGAGAGTGCTGTCACTCCCGGTTCTCAACACCTCTATCTTGTCCATATCCGCGCCTTTCCTGGTGGGGAACTCTGTCGTGTCGTTATAAAGGGTAACTATGGCCGTAGCGATACTCTTAACCTCGGCTCTGGCGGAAACCTTTCTCGCGGTATTAACCTTGTCCAGGGCAATAGGCATAACGGTAGCCGCGAGTACCGCCACAATTGCTACCACTATCGCAATTTCCATGAGTGTGAGACCCCGTGAGGACCTCAATTCGGCCACCCTAACTAGCACCCAGTTAATCATTTAACAAATCCTTTACTCCGGTTAAAGACACATATCCCATAAATATAGTTCGCAATCTCCATGCCAGAAAGATACCGTGGGGGGGGGGTGGAATGCTAATATTATAAGATTCGCACTGTAAAGAGGTTATGATATAAGTCATTGCATACACTGGTGTTTGCATCTCTTGTGCAGGCATATTAAGCTACAAATTTTGTAGTTGGTGCTACATTGTTTGTAGTCCTGATCCAGCTGTATTACGGTACTTACATGGCACGGGTTTTTGCCTAAGTGTCTTCCTGGCAGGAACTTGGCGCTGCTGCGGGTGCCGCAGGGCGGGCGTGCCCCCCCTACGGGCGTTCCGTTGTTGTAGGGACAGCCATAAGGCCTCGCGTCAAACATCGTTACCACGTTAATGGTTCAATAGAAAAGACTTGACAAAAATGTGGACAAAAAGGTAAAAGAATCAGGACCAGAAAGTATCGTATTGGGGCAAGATATCTATTCATCGTAATTTATATTTATAGGGAGAAGAGATGAGTAAGAGGGTGAAAATAATGATTCTTGCATTAATCGTGCTGGGTGTGGCGGCTGCGGTAGTCAATGGGCTTCTGTTTAGTGGCAATTTGCTGTAGTTTTTTAAGGCGAGTTACCCTGCTGTTGCAGTAACTACGCCACGGCGGGAATGGAAGGTAGTTTTGAACCTCTGTGAAACGTGTGTTTTGACGTTAAAACGAGCGAATTGTTCATTTATAGCATCTTATAAACGCACAAGACATGTTTGTTCTGCGTCCGATACGGGACCTTACGCTGTGTTATTATAGTTTCCGTCACAGGGGGTTTGTCATATATCAAATTACGCATAGTCTTGTATAAAAAGAGCTTATTGCGTCTTTGATATCACATGCTGAGTAAGGGGAGGTGCCTGGCGAGTTGGAACGCAAGAAGGCGGTGGTGGATATTAGCGAGCTTCTCCGTTTCGCCAAAGAGGAGGGGGCTTCAGACCTGCATCTCAGCGCGGGTGAGCCGGCGATGTTGCGTGTTAACGGCGAGATAAGGAAGATTGATTCACCCCCGTTGAAGAGAGAGGATATCCATGACCTCCTTTACGACATATTCAACGATAGACAGAAGATGATGTTCGAGGAGGACCATGAGATAGACTTCTCGCTGGATTTCAAGGGTATAGCGCGTTTCAGGGTGAACGCCTATCTCCAGAACCGCGGTGAGGCGATTGCGTTCAGGCCCATACCGAATAAGGTCCCGACTTTGAAGGAACTTGGGCTTCCCGGCATCCTCGCTGAAATGGTAAAGAAGCCCAAGGGGCTTATTCTGGTCACAGGGCCTACGGGGTCCGGCAAATCTACCACTCTGGCGGCCATGATAGAGATGATAAACCAGAGCCAGAGGCTTCATATTATAACTATTGAGGACCCCATAGAGTTTACCTACGAGCCAAAGAAGTGTCTGATAAATCAGCGTGAGCTTGGCACACACACAAAGAGCTTTGCCCGGGCTCTGAGGGCGGCATTGAGGGAAGACCCCGATGTTATTCTGGTGGGTGAACTGCGGGACCTTGAGACCATCGGCCTCGCCATGACAGCCGCAGAAACAGGCCATCTCGTGCTCGGTACACTCCATACCTCGGGTGCGTCAAAGACCGTTAACAGGATAATAGACGCCTTCCCCGGAGACCAGCAGTCACAGATACGCAGCATGTTCTCAGGGGCGATATCTGCTATTATGTCTCAGGTGCTGCTAAGACGTAAGGACGGCAAGGGCAGGGTGGCCGCCGTAGAGGTGCTGCTGGGCTCGCCGGCCATCCGGCACCAGATTAGAGACGGAAAGGTGGCGATGATACCGGCTACCATGCAGACGAGTAAACAGATGGGTATGCAGACGATGGATGCGGCGCTTATTGACCTGTATAACGCCGGGTTGGTGGGTATGGACGTCATATTGCCCCACCTGAGCAGCCCTGAGGCGATGGCCAATCAGCAGGGAAAGGCGTTGGGTAATCAGCCGGAAAAG
Organism: Candidatus Bathyanammoxibius amoris; assembly: GCA_024451685.1. Lineage (NCBI taxonomy): Bacteria > Pseudomonadati > Planctomycetota > Candidatus Brocadiia > Candidatus Brocadiales > Candidatus Bathyanammoxibiaceae > Candidatus Bathyanammoxibius > Candidatus Bathyanammoxibius amoris. Next base: position 152,945 of record JAMXCW010000001.1, read on the forward strand.
GCTTAGGGCCGGGGTCTGGTTATGGATATAGAAAAACTTTTGGAAGAAATGGTCCGCAGGAAGGCCTCTGACATCTACATTACCACGGGTGTGCCCGTAACCTACCGCATTGAGGATGACCTGACGGTCTCGGATAAATATAAGGAACCTCTCGGCCGTGAGCAGATACAGGAGCTGGCCTTCTCCCTGATGAGTGACAGGCAGAAAGAGGCGTTTGTGAGGGAACGCGAGCTGAATTCCGCCCTTTCGTATCCCGGCCTCGGCCGTTTCAGGGTGAATATGTGTTATCAGAGAAGTTCCATCGGCCTGGTTATAAGACACGTTAAACATCGCGTGATGAGTTTTACAGAGCTTGGCCTGCCCCCCATACTTGGGGATATATCGATGAGCAGGAGGGGGCTGGTGCTGGTTGTGGGCACTGCGGGCTCCGGTAAATCTACCACACTGGCTGCGATGGTGGACTACAGGGCCTCCAACGCATCCGGGCATATCGTCACGGTAGAGGACCCCATAGAGTTTCTTTATACACACAAGCGTTCAATAGTCACGCAGAGGGAGGTGGGCACAGACACCCACTCATATGGAGATGCCCTGAGGAACGCATTCAGACAGGCGCCGGACGTTATCCTTATCGGTGAGATACGTGACACGGAGACCATGGAGGCGGCACTTTCTTTTGCCGAAACCGGACACCTCTGCATGAGTACGCTGCACGCCAATAATGCCAATCAGGCGATTGAACGTATACTGACCTTCTTTCCCGCGGCCATGCACGAGCAGGTATACGTACTGCTGTCGCTGAACCTCCGGGCAATCGTATCTCAAAGGATCGTCCCTACCACGACCGGCGGCTCCAGGGTGGCCGCCATGGAGATTTTACTCGATACGCCACGGGTCAAGGACCTTATACACAAGAGGGAGGTGGAACTGCTGAAAGAGACGATGGCAAAGGGGAACCAGGAAGGCATGTTTACCTTCGACCAGTCCCTTTTTGAACTGTTTAAGGGGGGACAGATAAGCTATGAGACCGCCCTGTCCCATGCCGACGGCATGAGTGATCTCCGCCTGAGGATTAAGACCGAGGGTCTTATGAAGGAGTCAAAGGGGACGCGGAAGTCTTCCTTCAAACTGAAAACCACATAAGACTTCCACGACAAAGCTGCTGCAGTCCGACAGAAACCACGAAAAGGAACGTCTATTTTACAGTTATTTTCTACACTTACGAATGCAGATTTATTTTATAGAATGCCCTGCGAGGCTTTTAGCCTGGAAAAGACGCTAAAATAGGCTAAAATATGTTTCGGTGTGCGAACGACGCGTGAACAGTGACAACCGGCAGTACTGATAGTATATGATGACCCACCGCTGCGGAGCGCTGTTGGCTCTGTCCTTGTGCCGGGAGGCTTCAATTCTTGCGGTGTTTGTGTTCTGTGTCTACGTGAAAAACGTTTAACGAATTGTTACCGGACTTGAGGGAGCTAGTTTATGCACGCATTCTCGTCAGGAGGGCCGTTTTGTGATGTATAATAATCTTCGTCTGGTTTGTTTCTTGACGGCATTTTGTATTGGCCTGGCGTTGTTATCAGACGTCAGCGCACGCGAAAAAGACATTGAGTCCCAAAACAAACGTACGATAGAGTTGGAGTGTATGTATGAATGTATTGCCGACACGAGTGCCACCATGCTTCTCTCCATCCGTAACGTTATTGCGAAAAACCAGAAGCTCATAAACCGGGACCCCGAGACGGGAAACTTCTATTTCAAGGGTTTTGTGCCGGCGGTTGCCGGCAGCCGTGTAGCCAACGACTTCAGCCTCAGGACGGGTTACAAGTTGAAGCAGACGGCCCTCAGGGTCAGGAACCCCCAGAACAAACCTGACGAGTGGGAAAAAAAGACACTGTTGATACTCGAAGAGAACGGAATGAAAGAGAGTTTCGGAGAAATGACCGAGATGGACGGTAGAGAGGTTTATCGTTACATGAAGCCGTTATATATGGAAAAGGAATGTGTGGTCTGCCATTCCACGTACGAGGCCATGCCCCCGGAGGTCAGGGCATACATGGAGAGCAATTACGGCAGTGACAACGCGATGGGGTATAAGCTGGGCGACCTGCGCGGAGGTATAAGTGTTGTAGTACCGGTAATGGATATGCCTTGTCCTTGAGTCCTTGCGGGGCGGAAGTTTTGTCTAACCTGTATTAATCGAAGGGCTATATGCCCAGAAAGATTTTAACACGTTTTGGCGTGAACCTGCTTTGCTGGTTCATGCTGGTTGCGTTGTTGCCTTTAACGATTGCGGGCACGGTATGCTACTTTTTTGTTAAAGGCCAGATCAAGCAGGACGTGTTTAACGAGCTGCAGGTAGAGGCATGGGGCATTCAAGGTGATATAGCCGCCATCCTGGGTGAAAACCTGGCCAGGGTTGAGGGCTTTAGTTCAGACGGGTACATCAGAGATGCCACCAGGGCTCTGACGCTCCAGGTAGAGGAATCACAAAAGATAAGGCAGGACCTCAATATACACCTCGAGGTGAACAAAAAGAGCCTTGACCCGGGTATTATCGAGGTCTTTGTCGCAGACACTACCGGGAAGATTGTCGCCTCGACGTCCGGTGGCCAGGCCGGGAAAGACATTTCAGGGAAACGGTATTTCACACAGCCATTTCTCCATTTTGAACAGACCGGCCCCGTTTTTGGCAGGGAAACAATGCCGATGGACAGTACCGGTGAACCGGACCTTATTTTCTCTACCTTACTAACCGATAAGCACCTGCATACGCCGATAGGTATTATAGCCAACAGGGTTTCGATAGGCGTACTGCTGAATACCATAAGGCAAAGTCTGTATATCCCCGGCGAAGGTACAAATCCGAGGGACCATAGCAAGATTCACATCTTAAACAAAGACCACTTTGTACTGGCAACGTCAGGCGGGTTAACGGACGCGCATTCGAGGGATATTGCCGGTACGTCCGTGATAGAAAAGGCGTTTGCAGAGAACATGGCAGTGATTGACACGTATAAAGCCCCCTCGGGGCATTGGGTGCTGGGTGCAGCAGTACCTGTCAAAGAGACAGGTTGGGTAATATTGGCCGAGAGGGACTACGGCGCTGCCTTTGCCCCCCTTGGCAGGATTCGGAACCTGTTTATTATACTTAACTGTTCTGCGGCGGTTATGGCGTTCCTGGTCGCCTTTTTTGTCTCAAGAAACATGGGCGTTGCCATCAGAAAACTCAAAGACGGCACTGAAATAGTTGCCAAGGGAAACCTCGACCACAAGATAGAACTGAAGCGAAAGGATGAACTCAAGGACCTGGGCCTCTCCTTTAACGCGATGACCGGCAGGTTAAAGGAATATACGGAGCAAATGGCGCAAAGGGGGAAAGAGGTCCTGGAAAGTGAAAAGAAGTACAGAACACTGGTTGAAAACCTGCCGCAAAAGATATTCTATAAGGATAAAGATTCGGTCTACGTCTCTTGCAACGAAAACTACGCGCGAGACCTGAAGATCAAGCCTGAGGAGATAGCCGGAAAGACAGATTATGGCTTTTACCCGAAGGAGGTGGCCGAAAAACACAGGGCGGGCGACAAAAGAATTATGAAATTGGGGAAGACGGAAGACATAGAAGAGAAATACTTTCGTGATGGAAAAGAGTTTTTTGTCTATATGGTCAAAACACCCGTTAAGGATGAAAAAGGCAATACCGTCGGCATACTCGGTATCTTCTGGGACATCACCGAGCGCAAGCGGATGGAGGACGAGCTGAAAAGGACGCAGAAACAGCTCTTTCAGGCGGAAAAGATGTCCTCTCTCGGCACGCTTGCATCGGGTATAGCACATGAAGTAAATAACCCCTTGAGCTATGCAATAAACAATCTCGAACTGATGAAGGACTATGTTAGAGATATTGCCTCTATTGAGGGGCAGCAGTTGGATAAGAAGAAGGTTCTCCACACGTTGGGGGAGATGCAGAAATGCCTGGACGACACCAGCGCGGGGACGGAACAGATACGGCGGATAATCTCAACCGTGTATGAGTTCTCACATCCCGGACGGGACAGACTCGACCACGTTGACATAAACAAGACGGTAGATGCCGCTCTGGAGGTCGTACGGCACGAACTCAAGTACAAGGTAAAGATAACGAAGGACTATGCCGAGCTTCCGGAGATATCGTCCTATCCCCAGTATCTGGTCCAGGTCTTTACAAACCTGTTTCTGAATGCGGTCCATGCCATCCCTGACTCCGGGGAAATACGCATCAAGACCTACCGGCAGGGGCAGGCGGTCTGCATCGAAATAAGTGACACGGGCGTAGGCATTCCGGAAGAGGATCTAAAGAGAATATTTGACCCGTTCTTCACCACGAAAGACGTGGGCAAGGGTACGGGGCTTGGATTGAGCATCGTTTACAACCTGGTCACAAAGGCGGAGGGTGACATAGAGGTGTCGAGCACCGTCGGGAAAGGTACGACGTTTAAGATAACCTTGCCCCTTGGGGCAAAAGCAGACACCTCTTCACCGGAACGCGGATAAGCACTGAATCCGCATAATAACGATTTAACTTATGAAGCCGGAAGAATATACGATATTGATAGTTGATGATGACGAAAAGGTCCTGGGCTCCCTGGAGAGGACCTTTAAACGGATCGGGTACAACGTACTCCTGGCACAGAGTGGCGAGGAGGGACTCAATCTCCTCCGCAACAATAATGTAGAACTTATAATTTCAGACGTCAGGATGCCCATAATGTCAGGCGTTGGGTTTTTAGAAAAGGCCAGGGAGACCGTACCCCACGCCGTGAGAATAGTAATGACCGCCTACGCGGACATCCAGGCCGCAGCCGAGGCAATAAACAATCTGGGCGTGTTTAAATTTATACTTAAACCGTGGGACAGGTACCATCTGGAAAAGGTAGTAAAACAGGCGCTGGAGCACTACGAGACTGTTTCAGAAGACAGACGCCTGCACAGGCAGTTGCTCGAACAAAATAAAGAACTTGCCAAAAAGGCCGATTCCGCCAGCAGGACTATAGCCGATATGGAGAAGAAGACAACCGTACTCGAACGTAAACTCAACAAACTCCAGGCAAAACACCAGGAAGCCGCACGAGGGAAGAAAAAATAGAGCCTTTATCTTCCAAATTATCCTTTCAAATCCCTCTGCTGTTATCTGTAAATGGTTGATTAGACAAAAACCCCTTTGCAAGAACGTTCTTTCATCGCTATAATCAATTTTTTTGAGTTTTGCTGTAAGGGGGGCATAGCTCAGTTGGTAGAGCAACGGCCTTTTAAGCCGTAGGTCGGAGGTTCGAGCCCTCCTGCCCTCACTTGTATCAGCGGTTTATCGTGGCCCCTTCGTCCAGCCCGGTCCAGGACATCAGATTTTCGATCTGAGAACACGGGTTCGAATCCCGTAGGGGTCACCATCCTCTCTTTGTATTCCTTGTGGTGAAAAAACATGTACAGCGACGGACAGGGCAGCGCCCGGCTCATGATAGAGGGAGACCCCGTCGCCGCATCCCGCAAGAGGCTCAACCACATCGAAGAAAAACGAAAAGGCCTTGGGATATGACGGGTGGAAACTGTAAACAGTTCTCGCTGGTTCAGCCGGGTTGTGTGACTTAGTATCCCTGTCGCGGCAGGCGCTGTGCCACAGCCGCAAGCGCCTTTTCAATCTTGCGCACCTTGGGCTCCAGCTCATAGGTCAGCTTGTCCTCGAGCTTTTTACACCTCTGCGCGTTTTCTTTTATTATCCGGGACATAGTATATGAATCGTTTTTAATCTGCTTTTTGAGGTCCTGCAACGCACTGGTGTTGTTTTGAATATTACGGTTGCATTGTTCAACGGCGCGGACTAATTGGCGGAAGCTGGCCAATGACGCGTATCTCTGGTCCAGGTCCATGTCCGCAGCAACAACTTTATTGCCGGTGTTTGAGCCCTCAAACATAATCAAATAAGAAAGAACTACCAGGAAAAAAGTCCCTGTCAGGAAGAATAGGACCACCCGGTTTCCCGTTTTTCCGAAACATTTCATATTTCCAACCCCCTGTTGAATATGCGGACCCGGCGGTACTGTAATCCGGGACCGGAAGTTGCGGCTGTCTCTGCGAGGACTATCAGCTATTGGACTGCTATTTTCAAGTAGTTTTTTCTGATGATTTATGTCTGTTTAGATGTTTTTCATGTAACGAGATCACTGCAAGAATGCATGACAAAACTGTCATTGCGAGGAGCTAAAGCGACGAAGCAATCTCGTAAATCGTTTTTACCGAAAAACGTGAGATTGCTTCGCTGCCCTTTCGCTGCGCTCAGGGCTTCGGCTCGCAATGACAACACGGTGTTAAGAGACTTTTTCAGAGGTCTCATTTTCACTTAACGGTTTTTTCGGTCTCCATGTTCTCCAATCCGTTTCAGTATTCCACCCTTTTCTATATCTTAATTATAAATATTCCACTTCTTCAATTACGATTTCTAACTCTTGCCGACTATATTCTTCCTTTAAGGTCTGCTTAGCACTATTGTAATTTTTTGGCCATTCAAATTCTATATCGCTCGTAATATTAACAAGAAGGTAACAAGCTGTTTGCATCCCGCTCTCTCTAGCCTGCTTGAGTTGGTCTTTAGCTCGATCCTCAATATCTACCCTCATTTTCTTTATCAATAGGTCAACGGGGTGTTTGGCATTCTGTTCTATTGTTCCAAGTGGCCTTATTGACACTGACAAGCTATTATCTGGAGAATACTCAATTTGTATTCTTCCTGTGGATAGCGACCCATTTAGCTTGTGTTGAATAAAAACCGATCTAAAAAATTGTTTCAATTTTTCAATTTCATCTAAATTAAGATCATTCTTACTATTTATGGGTTTCCATTTAAATTTAATATAAGGAGCTATCCCCAGTGGCCTTGTACCGCTTATAGCCTCTGCGGCAGCCCACCATCTCATAAGGTATTCACGAAGTTTATCAGGGTGACGGAGGAATTTGGCCTCTACGGCAATATTAGAATCACTAGAACAGGCGTTGAAATCGGGAGTTTTTATTTTTGGTTGTCTGGGTTCTAAGGTAATAGAGTGGCCTGACTCTGCATAATGAAGCATCCCACGAATTTCAGCCCTAGCATCCAACATCCGATTATGTACCTCGTTTTCTAATGCCTTAGTAATCATCTCCTTCGCAAGGTCATTATGATAGTCCTTAAAATCATCGGAAGTAAGTGTTTCCTCGAGTTTTTTCAGTTCCTTTTCTAGTTTTCCGAGCCTTTCCTTTGTGTTTAGATAAGACCAACAAAATATCGGATTCAGCAGGCAATCTTCAGCCGAATGAGAATGTTTCGCGGCACGTGCTTCAATAATGGGCAACCAGAACATGCCGAGATTATTGTATTTCTCCATATTTCGCCGAGTTGTCTTAAGGAAAGTCTCGATGGAAATCTCATAAATACATGGTCTTGCCATTTGTTCTTCGATAACTTTGTTTAATATTCCACCCTCTTCACACCGTTTGGGCGCCAGGCGGGGGAGATGACGCCGTTGCCGCCGTTACCGTTGCTGCCATGGCCGTTACCATTACCGTTGCCGTTAACGGGCTCAAGCAGCCTTCCCCGGGCGAGGGTGAACTCGCCGTAGCGGTCGTTTACCGAGTCTACGGCGTGGATAAGGTCTTTTTCCTTCCGGTCTTTCTTAAAAAGCGGCGGTTGTTCTATTTTCACCAGACCGCTCACGCTCACCCCCACCAGCCTCACCGGTTTTTTCAGCTTGAAGGATTTAAGGAGTGACGTGGCCAGACGGCATATCTCAAACCCGTCGTTCAGATACTCCCCGATGGTCTTTCTCCGGGAGAAGGTGTGGAAGTTCGAGTAGCGGATGGTAAGGGTGACCGTCCTGCCGAGGTAGTGTCCGCGCCGCAACCTCCTGCCCACCATTTCCGAGAGCTGGAGGATGTGACGTTCGAGGGTTTCGGGGTTATAGACGTCCCTGTTCAGGGTGGTGCTGTGGCCAACGGACTTTACGTCCGGCTCCCGGTCCACGGGTACGACCTGGCTGTCGTCGAGGCCCTGCGCCATGAGGTGGAGTCTCTCGCCCACCACGCCGAACCTCTTCTTCAGCGTCCTTACCGGTGTGCCTGCCAGTTCACCGCAGGTCTTTATGCCCATCTCACCGAGGTTTTTTGTTATCCGCGGCCCTATACCGGTAATGTCACCGACGGGCAGGTCTTTAAGGATTTTTCCCGCCTCCCGGCGGTTACGGATTACCACAAGCCCATCCGGCTTCTTCATGCCGCTTGCGAGTTTCGCGAGGAGCTTGTTGGGGGCCAGGCCTATGGAGCAGGTAAGGCCAAAAGTGTCCTTAATCCGGCGTCTTATCTCCGAGGCCATGTCTGCCGCCCCGTTAGAGAGCCCCGCGGCGCCCGTTATGTCCATAAAGACCTCGTCCACCGAATACACCTCTACAAGGGGGGTGTACTGTTTATATAGTTTAACCAGCCGGGTGCAGGTATCGGTGTATCTCTGGTTATTTGCATGGACGAAGATAAGCCACGGGCAGAGCCTCTTTGCCTCGCCCCTGGTCATGCCCGTCTTTATTCCGAAGGCCCTGGCCTCGTAGGAGGCGGTACTGATTACGGTCCTCTTTTGAGAGCCGATGACGGCTACGGGCCTGCCCCTCAGCCTCGGGTCTACCCGCTGCTCCACCGAGGCGAAAAAGGCGTCCATGTCTACGTGCATAATAACTTTATTTTTCTTCATAATAAACAGGCTCCATTCGGTCTATGATGTAACGACCTTAGATTTGATGGGCCACCCCTTGCAACAGATACACTATCAGGACCGCAATAAAGACGACCGTCGTCCAGAACACACAAAAGGCCGACGACGCATCACAGCCCAAACCGTACTCATCTCTGTCCATTCAGTTCCTCCGTTTTAGTTATAAACAGTTTCCGGTTCATCCGGTTTCCACGTTTGCAAGTTCCCATACGGAATTTTCGGTGTTGTACAGCAGCTCGTAGAGGTTCGCCCCGTCGGTCACGGAGAAGTGGTGTATAACCGCCCTTCCCTGACGGCTTGTCCAGGTGTAGGTTATGGACTTGATGCGGTGCTGTCTGCTGTTCCATTTGAACCACACGGGTTTTATCTTCTCGCCGTCTCCAAATACCGCGCCAACCTTGACGCGCTCGTTAATCGGGGCAATCACTGTGTCGCTCTCCACCGGGATGCTGCTGCTGCTGCTGTAGAATTTTTCCCCTCATAAACTCCTCAGAACCGCCACTACCTTACCCACCACGGTGACGCTGGATTGCCCCGGCCCGATAACTATGTCCTTATAGGCGGGGTTTGCGGGCACAAGCCTTATCTCCCTGCCCCGCTTGTAGAATTTTTTCACGGTGGCCTCGTCGTCTATCAGCGCGGCCACGATGTCGCCATTATTCGCAGTGGGCTGGGGCCTTACCACCACGTAGTCGCCGTCCTCTATGTGGGCCTCAACCATACTGTCCCCTTCTACTTTAAGTAGGAAGTTGCCACCCCCCACCGTAAAAGATTTATCAACGGCTACATATTCCTCCACGTCCTCTATGGCCGGGTGGGGTGCGCCAGCCCTGATATGGCCTACGAGGGGGAGGGTTACCGGTCTGCCCGCGCCCAGAGACTCGCAGAACTCGATTGCCCGTGCCTTACTTGAACGCCGGATGTAGCCCTTTTCCACAAGGGCGGATAAACAGTTCTGGATGGCGCTGTGACTGGCCAGCCCCAGCCCGTCCTTCATCTCCCGTATACTCGGCGGGTAACCCGTTTCCTCAATATATTTCTTCAGGAACTCAAATGCCCTGGTCTGTGCCTTTGTAAGGGTTCTTGTTACCATATGGTACGTTTGTACCATATTATGTAAAGGTTGTCAAGAGAGATTATGCCTGCACATAGTGTTTTGTTTTAGAATACAACATATTGCATAATTAGCTTATTATGGTACAATATGTAGCAATATGGTGGGTGTATCTAACAAACACCCTTTTACCTTTTTAGCGGAAGAGAATTAAAATATGGCTCACAAAAAATTTAAAAAAGGACAAGAAACCCACGATAGGAAAGTTGCTGCGGTTGCTGCGAATGCTAAAGCTCATGGAGCTCGAGGAGTTAAGGTTGCTTTGCCGGGACACAAACAACCGCCAAAAATTGCTGGCCGTATACCGGATGTTTCCTGGAAGAAACCAGATGGAACACCCACAATAAGAGAGATAGACACGGGGGAATTGATCGGTGCTGAAAAGAAACAGGACAAGGCATTTAAGGAATGGGCAAAGCAAAATAATGCTGATTACAAACGGCTAAAGACGTAGGCTTTGCCTGTAGGGATTTTGTTAAGCGTAATGTTAACCAGCCTAAACAGCTTTTTTAACTGCACCTTGTTCCTCTCTCAACTTGGCTAGGTTATTTTTTATGACACTAGCTTCCCCACTTAGCCCTTGGAAGAAATTCTAAAGATACCCCAAGGATAAGCTACTTGGTTCTAGTCACAAAGGTACATTAAATGAAGATTAGCAGAAACAACCCCTGCCCATGCGGAAGTGGGAAAAAGTATAAAAAGTGCTGCTATTTAAAACCCAAAACCCCCTCTTCGCAGACTATTCCTCCTGAGATACTCAGAAAGATTCAAGAAACTCAAGATCAAGAGAATGAGAGGCGTAGACAGTATGGTGAAGTTCGCCCAATAATTCACGCTGATTTCAAAGGACATAAATTCGTTGCCGTTGGGAGTGAACTTCATTACGGAAAGAATTGGAAAAGCTTTCCGGGCTTCCTTTTGTATTACATTAAAACACGCTTGGGAAGCGATTGGGGTAATGCAGAATTAAAGAAGCCTCTTGAACAAAGACATCAAATTATGCAATGGTATGACGCTATGTGTCGTTTCCAACAAAAGCAAAAGCCTAATTCAGAAGGTATCTATGAAGCAGTTCCTAATGGCGCATTTTCTGCCTATATATTACTGGCGTATGACTTATATGTCCTTAGAGATAATCAAGTATTACAAGACGACATTATAAGAAGATTGAAAATACCTGACCAATTTCAAGGTGCGCGGCATGAGTTATTTGCCACTGCAACATGTAGAAGAGCAGGATTTTCAATAGAATTTGAGGACGAGAAGGACAGGAGCAAAAAACATCCCGAGTTCATTGCAACACATAAACAAACTGGTCAAAAAATAGCTGTGGAAGCTAAAAGTAAGCATAGGAAAGGGATACTTGGATATCCAGGAATACGTGAAGCGAATAACGAAATCAAGCTAGACGTAACTTCACTCATAAACAAGGCAATCAAAAAGGGTGCAGATATTCCCTTAGTCATTTTTGTTGATACGAATTTACCCCCAAGTAACGCTAAACAGGTATACAAAGGGCAACAACCCTCGAAGGAATTTCAGAGGATCCTAGATAAGATGCAAGCATCTAAAGATGGCAAGGATTTGTTTAACCTAATAGTATTTACAAATCATCCGCATCATTATGGACGCGATGATGAAGACGATCCGCAACGACATACTACAAGTGTCTTTTCTTCAAAGCCAGCCATTATACCCACACGTTATCAATGTATAATTGATTTACATGATGCAGCTAGGCAACATGGAAATGTGCCTAATGAATTCCCACTAGATTTTAACAATTAGAATTAAATCTATTTATAACGTTTTGCCACCCTTCCGTCTTTTCCCCTATAAATCCCCTCCCATATCTGCTATCCTTCCGGTTGTTTTTGCCGAAAAAAACTCCGATCCCGGACATTAGTCTAAGCGGTCTTCCTGCGGGCTTTGGATTAATTAATAATGTAAGGAGATGGCATGGGCGTTCTTACCCGGGTTACGGGTCTCTTAAGACGCGAGACCGCGTTCAACGCGGTTGCTGACCGCTATGACGTCCTTGCCGGAAAGATAACCCCCGAGCTTTACCGCGGATTTGTGGAGGCGGTGGCACGTGAGCTCAAATCGGGCAGGATACTGGACGTCGGCACGGGACCCGGCTACGTGCCCATAGAGATAGCGAAGAGGAATAAAGAGGTCTGTGTGGACGGAGTTGACATCGCGGAGAATTTTATAACGATAGCCGAACGTAACGCCCGCGAGGCGGCCCTATCGGACAGACTCCACTTTGAGCCGGGCGACGCCACCGGTATGAGGTTTGAGGATAACAGCTACGATATGGTAATAAGCACGGGCGCCCTGCACCACTGGAAGAATCCGGCCGGGGTAATAGACGAGATGTACAGGGTACTGAGGCCCGGCGGCCAGGCATGGGTGCTTGACCCAAACAAGGAGTGTTCCAAAGAGGAGTGGAAAGAATTTCTGGAGAAAATTACTAAACTCTCTGAGGCCGGATTCTTTGGCCGGCTGTGGCTCCGCTTTGGAATGTGGAGGGAGATAAGGATGAGCTGTTACTCGATGGCGCAGATAGAGGAGATGGCGGGGGCAAGCAGCTTCGGCGGCTGCGACATCCATACAGACGGCGTGTTTATGACCATAAAACTGAAGAAGGGATGGACATGACGGCGTTTGACGCGCGAAAGGCGTACGAGTATGCGTGCGCGGTTGCCGGACCCCGCAAGACGGGTTCGCCGGGGGAGGCCGCGGCCGTCGGGTATATAACCGACAGGCTGAGGGGGTTCGGGTTTGACGTGCGTGAGGACCCGTTCAGTTTTTCCACCGCGCTCAAGCTGTTCATGAAGCTGACCATACTGTCCATACTGGTCACACTTCTCCTCGTGTTCTTTTTGTTTTACGTTAACCCGTTCCTTACGGGCGTGGCGGTAGCGCTCATGCTCTTTCTCGTGCTCCGCTTCATGTCGGGCATACCGTTTGTTGCCACTGTCAGGGGGCTTCTCTTCAGGAAGCTGCCTTTTTCCGGCAGACAGGAGTCAAGGAATATAGTCGCGACGACGGCCACTGGCAGTACGAGTAAAAGACCGCATGTCTACATCCTGGCCCACTACGACTCAAAGAGCCAGAGCCTGCCGCTCATCTACAGGATGGTGCTGATAGGGGTCTTCTACTTCGGCTGTATATACATACTGGGCCACTACATCCTTGCCGCGCTGGTGTGGGGCAGTCCCGGCGGATGGCTCTACGCCGCGTACTGTCTGGTAAATTTTTCCGGCATCCTGCTGTTGTCTATGGTAGAGGGGAACTACTCGCCGGGCGCCATTGACAACGCCTCAGGCGTGGGAACGCTCCTCCATCTGGCCGAGATTGTCAGCCGGGAGCCGGAGTTTTTTAAAGACGTGGACATAACCTTCGTGGCAACGGGGGCCGAAGAAGAGGCGCTTGCCGGCGCCTTTCACCTGACGAAGTCGCTTACCGACGACGCTGTGGATGATAAAGGTAATTGTTATTTTATCAACCTCGACGGTGTGGGTCTTAATGGCCGCATATACTGCACCCACAAGATAGGCATCCACCTCACGTTCACAAGGGGGCAGGGAGATTTCGCAAGGCTGGTAAAGGAGGCGGGCAAAGAGGAGGGGCTTGAGGTGAAGGCTCCGCCCGTGGTGCTGGGTGTCATGGCCGACCATTTTCCTCTTGTTTACGAGGGTTTTAATGCCGTTACGCTCTCGACTATCTCAAAAAAGGCCCGGGTAGTGCACACCAACAAAGACGGTATAGACCAGCTTGAGCTAGAGGGTTTTGACACCACCGGACGCCTTGTCCTCAGGGTGATTGATAAGATTGAGAAGATTGGGAAGCGGTACGGCTAACGGCTAAAGATCCGTGCCAACCGCAGGGCTAAAGCCCTGCGGCACCCTCCAAGGGCGGATTTGCAACCTGCCCGCGAACGGACAGACCGGAAGGTCTGTCCCTACAAATTTGGTTAACAGATGATTGTAAAGACAACATGCCCCAGGGATTGTTATGACACCTGTTCCATCCTCACCACGGTTGAGGACGGCAGGGCGGTAAAGCTCGAGGGTAACCCGAAGCACCCGGTCACACAGGGTTTTATATGCTGGAAGATAAAGAACGCCTTGAAGTTCGTGTACTCGCCGGAGAGGGTGCTCTATCCGTTGAAACGGACCGGCCCCAAGGGATCGTCGGGCAAGTTCCGGCGTATAAGCTGGGACGAGGCGTACAGAGAGATTGCGGAAAGGTTCGGGGGGATAATAGACAGACACGGGCCCGATGCCGTCCTGCCCTTTCATTATTTCGGCCACATGGGCCTGTTGGCGGCACACGCCTCCCAGAGGGTCTTTAACGCGCTGGGTGTGGGACACGGCGAACCTACGGTGTGCGCGCTTGCGGGGAGGATGGCGCTTAATTATGTATACGGCGGGTATTGGGGTATCGACCCGGAGAAAATCCTCGACGCGAAACTGATAATCTTCTGGGGGCTTAACGGTCCGTGGAGCAATCTCCACGGCTACAACATGGCAAAGAAGGCGGTGCGCAACGGCGCCAGGTTTTATCTTATCGACCCGGTAAAGACCGCAAAAGACCTTGGCAAATACCTCCCCATCAGGCCGAACACAGACGGCGCGCTCGCACTGGGGCTGGCGAATTACCTGATAACAAACGACCTCTATGACAGGGAGTCGGTGGAACGGTATGCGCACGGCTTTGAGAAGTTTGCCACGGTCGCAAGGGAGTTCGGGCTGGACAGGGTCGCATGGACAACGGGCCTTTCAAAAGAAGATATCGTCCAGCTTGCGCGTGACATGGTCGAACTCAGGCCAAATTTTATTCACCTGGGGTTTGGGGCGCAGAAGCACCTCTACGGGGGTGAGGCGGCCAGGGCCATAGCGCTGCTCCCCGTTCTGGCGGGCTCTCTTCGTGTCCAGTACAGCAACACCGACAGGGAGGTGGACCTGGGTTTCCTGCAGGGCACACAGTTTTCCAAAGGGTTGAGGAAGAGCTACAACATGTCACTGCTGGGCAGGATACTTGAGGAAGGCGGTGTGAAGGGTTTATTCGTGTTCAACACGAACCCGGCGGTTAACCTGCCCAACCAGGAGCTGGTGCGGAGGGGTCTGGCCCGCGAGGACGTCTTTGTAGTCGTCCATGACCTGTTCTTGAACGATACGTGTGACTATGCGGACATCGTGCTCCCGGCCACCAGTTTCCTTGAGAGTTTTGACGTCCACACATGCTACTACCACAATTATTTATCCGTAAACGAGAGGGCAATAGCGCCGCCGGGTGAGGCGAGGCCCAATTATATGGCGTTTAAAGGGCTTGCCGGGGCCATGGGGCTTAACGCAGGGGAACTGTACCCGCCCGAAGAAGATATCCTGCAAGAGTTCATGGAGAGGAGCCCTGCAATAGATTTTTCCCTCAATGACCTGCGTAGAGAGGGGTTTCTAAAGATGGCCGTTATGCCTCAGGACCGTTTCCCCACCCCTTCGGGCAAGATAGAGTTTTATTCCCGGTTGGCTGAGAAGGACGGGCTGCCGCCGCTCCCCGGTTATTATGAAGACGATACGGGGGGATATCCATTCCAGTTGATAACCGCCAACGAGATGCACGTCACCCGCTCTCAGTTCCACAACGTATGGCAGGAAGAGGTAGAGACCGGGGTGCTTCTTAATAAAGACGATGCGAAGGCCAGGGGGATAGCCGACGGCGATAGGGTAAGGCTCAAGAACGGGCTGGGCGAACTCATTATGACGGTCAAACTCACGGATAACGTAAGCCCTGGAGTAGCACTGGCATACGGAGGAATCTGGCCCCGGCTCACCGGTGGCAGAGGCGTCAACGTACTAATACCCGACCACATACAGGCATTTGGCGGAAATGCCGCTTACAACTCTACTTATGTTGACGTAGAGAAGATTTAGCGTGGTTTTGTGTTTTAAGACCTCTGGGGAAACAGTGTCGTGTTTTATTGATAATAATTTTTTTGTGTCGGTTTTTTATACACTTTTCCCCTTGAGCCTGTTGTTTGGCTGTGTTATTATTTTGTATATTCCCAAACTTGTATATTTTCAAACAATGGGCCGTGTTATGTTTAGGTCTATAAAAACCAGACGGATTGTATTATTCCTCAGAG
This sequence comes from Candidatus Bathyanammoxibius amoris, assembly GCA_024451685.1. Lineage (NCBI taxonomy): Bacteria > Pseudomonadati > Planctomycetota > Candidatus Brocadiia > Candidatus Brocadiales > Candidatus Bathyanammoxibiaceae > Candidatus Bathyanammoxibius > Candidatus Bathyanammoxibius amoris. Next base: position 168,980 of record JAMXCW010000001.1, read on the forward strand.
TGGTTGCCTACCCCAGGGTTATAAACGCGTTCAAGACTCTACCCGACAACAACGGGGGAAGAGGTCTGGAGGGAGAAGTAGTAAGAAGAGATGGAAAATAAGCTCAAAATCCTGATAGTCGACGACGAGACCAACCTCCTTAAAACCCTCAGTGACATACTTTGTGAGAACGGCTTTGAGGTCTCAGTGGCGAAGAACGCGCGTGCGGCATTGGAGATGTTGGGGAAAGAGGAGTTCGACATAGCCCTGATTGACATCAGGATGCCCGGCATGGACGGTGTTGAACTCCTCGAAAGAATAAAGGAGAAGCACGAAAGGCTTGAAACAATAATAATGACGGCTTACGGCACGATCGAGACGGCCATAAAGGTGACAAAACTGGGTGCGTACGCATACATGCTTAAGCCCCTTGACGTTGACGAACTGCTGGTAAACATCCAGAAGATAGTCAGGCTTAAATCCCTCAAAGAAGAGGCGCGTTTCCTGCAGTTGCAGCTGGAAGAGAAGCATGGTTACAAGAACATTATCGGTGAGTCCAGATTGATAAGACAGATAGTCAAGACTATAAAAAAGGTATCTCTCTCAAACTCCACGGTGCTTGTCATCGGGGAGAGCGGCAGTGGGAAAGAGATGGTGTCTGACGCCATCCATTACTCCAGCCGGCGCTACGCCAAGCCGTACGTCAAGATAAACTGTGCGGCGTTTCCTGAGAACCTGCTTGAGAGTGAGCTCTTTGGCTACGAGAAGGGCGCCTTCACGGGGGCGGATAAACAGAAGATAGGCAAGTTTGAGGTGGCACACGGCGGCACGCTCTTTCTTGATGAAATAGGCGACATGCCCATGGCCATGCAGGCGAAGCTCCTCAGGGTACTTGAAAGGGGCGAATTCGAGAGGCTGGGGGGCAATGATGTGATAAAGGTAGACGTACGCTTTATCGCGGCCACCAACCAGAACATTGTGGAAATGATAGAGGAAAGACATTTCCGCAGCGACCTTTTCTACAGGCTCAACACCGTTATCATTAACATGCCGGCCCTGGAGGAGAGGAAGGACGACATACCCCTCCTGATAGAGCATTTTCTAGAAAAATTTTCTACTGAAATGAGCAAGAGGGCGCCGCGCGTGACAGATGAAACAATGGATATTATGGTGTCATATCCGTGGCCGGGCAATGTCAGAGAGCTGGCCAATGCGATCGAGAGAGCGACAATATTCTGCGAAGACGGTGAAATAAGGCCCGATGACCTCCCTACGAACGTCCGGGAGGGACATATGGAGATTCCTTCAATGAAACTCTCAGGCGAACGTACGCTTGCAGCCCTGGAGATGCAACACATCGGCGACACCCTTAAGCTTACCAAAGGCAATAAGAACGAGGCCGCACGCGTGTTAGGAATCCATAGAGAGACCTTGTATAAAAAGATAAAAAAGTTTAACATATCCATATAGCCGGTCTTGGGAGCGGAGAGACTTATGCGTCCGTTTAGAGATTTACTCGTTACGCACTTTGTTATGGATAACACGTTAGTTTAGCTGGTAGTGAACACTCGCCCGTCAGTCGCCACGAATTAAACTAATCGTAAACTGTCAGGCCAAGAAAGGGGTCAAAGTCGCCATGTTACGCAAACGCTTGCTAGGGTTGACGCTGTTGTTAACGGCAGCGGGCATCTTGTTTGGAACTACGGTTTGTCTGGCACGGACCGAACCTCTTTATGAATACATCAAGGTCGAGGAGTATGACCCGCAAGACTTCGCGTTACTGTTACTCCCTGAATCAGTATTTCCCATCGAGAAGGTTATAAAATATGAGAAACGGCTCAACGCGGGCTTCACGTTCCAGTTTGAGGAGGTAACGAGGACCTTCAATAAAGGCGATCTGCTGGGCGTGGAATACAGGGTAAGGTATCAACAAGGTCAGGGTGAAACCTACGAACCGCTTATATACTCAGTGGACTATACCGAGGCTGACCGCGGAATAAAGACCTCCATGGTGTCTTCGTCGTGGATAAAGGCGTATGAATTTATAAAGAATGATACGGAGAAGAACGCCTTGATTATATGCTGGTGGCCCCACGCCAGAAGACTGCAGCTCTTCACGGGAAGAGAGACCCTGGTATCAGGCCCGTCCACGGGCCTTCTCAAGGAGTTTCCCGTACCGGATGAGAGGTACGCAGAGGCCACGCGCCGTTACGAACTGAAACGGTTTAGAGAAAAGGAAGGGCTGGAGAATGACGAGAAGTTGAGAGACGTGGCCAGGATGTTCTGCTCCCCTGAGGCCGCGGCCATTGATATAATGCAGAAGCACAACCCGCTGAACAGGCCCGTTTACATAGTGGCCAGTGCCGAAGAGCTACCCGAGATGGAGAACATAAACCGCCTCGGCGACGGGTATATAAAGCTCCGTAAACATTATGTACGTAGGTTTGCCACCACCTTTGAAAACGACATGGTCTTTTTGACCCAATGGCTGAAAGGCCGGGGCATAGAAACGTATTACACACAGGTTTTTGACGACTACTACACACTCTGGTTTCTCGAGGACCGGGGGGACCCTGAGATGCAGGGGGCGTTGCTGCTCAGATTTCTGCCGTTTAGCACGGGGCACGGACAGGAGATAGGGTATTTTACGCCCGTATACCAGAGCCCGGAGGCCCATGTGTGGGTATATCGTTTTGTGCCGGAAGGCGTGCCGGTACGCAGAATAGATAGAGAGGGCGCGCGCCATTTTGGGGCGACACGCTAGTAATATAATGCAAAATGGAATAGTATATTATTTATATGAAGTACGGAACGGCATGCCACAGGGGTGAGTGCCGGGAGAAGCAGCCACTGAAGAAGCAAGACCCGTTCCAACACGGTCGAAGCAAACATAGAGGGCATTTATCATGTTGGACCGATTCCAGAGAAAGATAACCCGCCTCAGGATATCCGTAACAGACCTTTGCAACCTATATTGTGTCTACTGCAAGCCGCCAAAGGGGGTGCATCACCTGCCGCGGAAGGAGATACTGAGCTTTGAGGAGATTGCCATGGTGGTGAGGTGTGCCGCGCAGTTAGGCGTCAGGAGCTACAGGCTCACTGGAGGCGAACCCTTAACCCGGAGGAACATGAAGTCTCTGGTCGCCTTACTGAGCAAGACCCCCGGTGTAGAAGACCTGGCCATGACCACAAACGGGGTAATACTCAAACGCTACGCCCGCGCGCTCAGGGACGCAGGCCTTATGCGGATAAATATCAGCCTCGACAGCCTCCGGCAGGAGCGTTTCAAACGAATCACCGGCGGCGGCAACATTCAAGACGTGATAGATGGCATCGAGGCCGCCATTGGTGCGGGTTTTGAGCAGACCAAGGTCAACATGGTGGTCATGCGCGGCGTCAATGACGACGAAATAGAGGATTTTGCCCGGCTCAGCCTGGACAAGCCGCTGGAGGTCCGCTTCATAGAGTACATGGCATTTGGGTGCAGGATGATTGAAGAGAAAAAATTTGTCCCTGGTCGGGAGGTACTGGAGCGTATCGGTAAGATTGGAGCCCTGGAAATTGTGAGTGCGGCAGCTTCCGGGGCAGAAAAAATGCCGCGTGTTTCCGCGTCACAGGGGTTGAGAGGTCCTGCTAAACTATATCGTCTGGAGGGTGCCCGGGGCGTCCTGGGCCTGATATCTCCAGTAAGTCAGCCCTTCTGTGGAGACTGCAATCGCCTGAGACTCACCTCCGAGGGCAAACTAAGGGCCTGCCTGCTTTCAGGCGGAGAGATAGACCTGAAGTCCATCCTCAGGGCGGAAGGCCATGTCTCAGACGGACAGCCGAATCCAGACCTGGAGAAGGCCGTGTGCGAGGCGTTTATTAAGGTATCTCATATGAAACCAGAGGTCCACTCAGGCCGGGGTGAACCGGTTATGTGCCAGATAGGCGGCTGAACCTTCACAAATCCTCAACCATATCTCTGCAGCGTTGGTCGAACTTTCCGTCTTGGCGAATTTTATTGTCGGAAATCTCGACTACCAAATGGTCTTAAGACTGTGAAGGTCGTTGCATACTAGCCACAATTTCCTTACGTCATCCTGGGTGTGCGATGCCCTGCCCCTTCAATGTTTTCTTGCCGGTTGCAAGCGACTGCGGGAGCGTAACCTCTAAAGATGCCCCTGGCGACAGAAAGTGTTTTTGTCCTAAGTCTAGTGGACATAGACACTAAGGGTAACCATTGTATCCCCACTTTTTGGGCAAAAAAAGTTTTAAAATTTTTAATGCTTTTCTCTTGCATTTCGGCTCGAAAGGAATAGAATCTGCGGGAACTGGGGGTCGAATGTCCCAACCTTCTATTTGGGGCTTGTCGTTGCTGATTTGTTTATGCGCTGGGGGTAAACTAAACTATGTGTGCCTATCCCCTTCGTTTTGATGTGTTGCGGCAGACCGAAGGGGTTGCTCGCCTGTATTTGTTGCTTTTTCGTAAAACGAGGGGTGTAGGGGAAAGATTATATACAAGAACCTGTTAACGAGTTTTTTTAAAGAGTGGCGGGATGTGTCTTTAGTTTTGAAAGGAGGCCGTACGATGATGACGGGTCGTTTAAAGACCTGCCTGGGGGTGTTGCTAGGGAGCGCTTGCGTGCTTCTTTACGCCCTGCCTTGCAGCGCCGATAGTTCAGCCAGCATAGATGATATGCAGCAGGAACTTCGGTCACTCAAGGCGGAGGTAGAGTCTTTGAGGGCGGATTTGAATAACGGCAAGGATGAGATTCAGGTTCAGAATGATGAACTCCTTGCCTCGAAGAGAGAATACAGTCAACTCTCGGAACAAGTAAGAGGCCTGAGGCAGGCCAACACGCAGGGCACGGATACGCTGAAGGACCAGATCAAGAAAGAGTTGGGAATAATCCCCAACGTCTACAACAACGCGGCCCGGAAGATACGTGTAGGGATGAATCTGAGGACCAGGGGTGAGTATTCCAACACCTTCGCTCAGATGACGGACCTTATCGGTCAGTCGGGTTGGCGAAGTGGTGCGCCGATTTTCCCGAACTTCGGTAAGCCCGCCAACAGTCAGACGGTCGTATTGAGCCGTGTTCGGCTCAATATCGACGCCGACATCCATGAGCACCTCAGGGCGTTCTTGCAGATCCAGGACTCCAGATACTGGGGTATTGAGGGTAATACCGGAGGCACTGCTGCCAGGATGGGTGGTACTTCTCCTATCGGGGGCGGCACGGGCCAGATTACGACGGACTTCCATCAGGCCTATGTAGACGTCAGGAAGCTGTTCGACTACCCGGTTACGATGAGGGTTGGCCGCCAGGAGATTATCTGGGGCGACCACAGGCTGTTTGGCAGCTTCGGATGGCATAACATAGCCAACAGCTTTAACGCCATCAGGGGATTCTATGACGTGGAGGATTACGCGTTCCAGACCTTTGCTGCTATATTGGCCCATGACCCGCGTACATCCCGCGCCACAGCGGTAGGTGTCCCTGTGGGGGGAAGGGCAATGAAGTCCAATGACGTCCAGAACTATGGCGCTATGTTTACCCTTAAGAACCTGGTGCCTGATGGTAATCTGGCGTTGATGGTCCTTCACAATAATAACCAGCTTGGTGGCTTAGCGAATACACAGGCAAATAGTCGCGGCAACAGGCAGATATGGGACGTTGGCGGCAGGATAGCGGGTAAGGTCGGAAAGCCCTTTGACTATTCCGGCGAATTCCACGGGCAGTGGGGTGAGTATCAGAACCAGGACCATGAGGCGTTCGCAGGTTATATAGCCGCTGGCTACACCCTGCATGACGTTATGTGGAAGCCAAGGTTCGGTCTTGAAGGCGACTGGTCGCCCGGCGACGATGACGGTCGCTCTGGAGACCACGAGACATTCTTCAACTTCTACCCCACAAACCACAAGCACTACGGCTACATGGACCAGATGGCCTGGATGAACATAAAGGCTATCAGGGGTCAGTTAAAGATTAAACCGATGAAGAAGATGGTTGCCTGGGCAGATGTATGGGGCATGTGGCTGGATGATACCGATGATAACTGGTACAACGCCGGTCAGGCTACGATGCGCGGTTACTCGACGAATGGCCTTGCCAACCAGAATCCGAGTTCTCATCTGGGTACAGAGCTTGACCTGACCTGGAAGTACAAGCTCTACAAGAACGTTGCCCTGCAGGCGGGATACTCGCATTTCTTTGCTGGTGATTATCTCAAGGATACTGCGGCGACTGGCTCGGATCCAGCTACCCAGGGTGTAAGGCGGAGTAATAGTGGTGCTAGCAGTGACTGGGGCTACATGCAGATGGTAATAGGCTTCTAAGTCAGTTCTGTTAGTTGTAAGGACGGGCCTTTAGGTCTGTCCGTGAATGAACACAAAAGGGATGGGCAGAAATGCCCATCCCTTTTTTTGTTGTATGATGCGGTGCTCAACGGACAGTTTCAAGCCTTATCCCTATTCGTAGTTTTTCGTAGGGACAGGCCTGCGCAACAGATGGCTGGTTTGCTTATGGTGTGTGGGCGCGAGCCCTCTCCCTGCATTATGTGCCGGAGACGTCCTCCAGTGGCAGGATGTTTCTTATCTTGTCGGGTATGCGTTTCGCCCTGAGATTTTCGTCTATGCAGACCAGTTTGGTATAGCCCTCCGCCAGGAGGGTGGAGGTGTCGCCGCCGGACTCTTCACGGTAGATCTTGTAAGACAGTTCCATCTGTGCGGCGGTAATCCCCGAGAGCCACGTTTCCACCACCAGCAGGTCGTCAAAACGCGCCGGGGCCTTGTACTTGCAGTGTGCCTCAAGGACGGCCAGCTGTGTGTCGTCTTTTTCAAGTTCTGAGTATGGCAGGCCCAGGCCGCGAAGATATTCGAGCCGCGCGATTTCAAAATAGACGAAGTAGTTGGTATGGTGTACCACACCCATCTTGTCCGTTTCGGGATATCTGACCCGCAGTTTTGTGGTGGAAGATTTCATTGTAAAGTCTATAAGGGTTAGACGTAAAGGTACACAGGATATACAGGCACGATCCGCCTGTGGCGGACATCGCCCTATTCTTGCGTCTTTCCGGTCAGCTCCGTGCCGCCTTTAAAAAATCGTCGTTATAGATATGTTTATTAAGGAGCATCTCCGTAGTTATGGCCGCGTCCATCAGGTCTTTGTCCAGCGCGTCCATAACGGCGGAGTCAAGTCCTGCCGAGAGTGCCATTGTAAGGTATGCCCTGTTTATGAGGGGTCTCTCCTTGGTTCCCTGTGACAGGTTGCTCAGACCGCAGATGATGTGCGGTGGCGGGTCTGAGATGATACTTATCTGGCGGCAGACCTCAAGCAGGTAGCCAGGCTGTTTCTGGTCAACGTTTACCGGGAACAGTATAGGGTCTATAAATAACCGTGTCGGTTCAAGGCCCTTTTCCATCGCCGTTCCAACGATGCCTGCGGCTATCTCCAGACGCGTATCTATATCCTGGGGTATGCCCCTCTTGTCGATGGTAAGACATACCAGTGAGGCGTTGTGCTCAAGGGCGAGGGCCACCCACTCGTCCAGGACCTCCAGGCTCTTGCAGGAGTTTATCAGCGCGGGGGCGCTGGCGGCCTTCAGCCCTGCCTTTGTCACGTCGATTTTCTGGCTGTCGATGGATACCGGGGTTTCAGACGCATCTTGCGTGGCGCTGACCAGCCACTGCATGGCCTCTGCCTGGTCGGCCACTCCGGGACCCACGTTCACGTCCAGGTAGTTTGCCCCGGCCTCTGTCTGACGTTTTGCCAGGTCATGAACGGCCGCAGGGTCACGGTCCTTTATCGCCTTCTTAACGTTAGAGAACATACCGTTTATTCTTTCACCGACAACTATCATATTCCCCTTCCTCTCTCATGAATCATCTGCATAATGTCAGTATCCATGCCCGCCTCAGGCACCATTGCCGTAGAGGTCGTCGATGCACTGTTTCACCGCTTTTACGGCCTTTGGGTGGAGCATCCTGATGATGTCTATCCCCGACTGCAGGATAGTGGTGGCGGTCACGGTCTCCCAGATTGGGCCCCTTTCTTTTGCAAGGCCCCATCCCGGTGCCTCGCTGTCTCCGGCCTTCGCCTCCTTGGCCCTCCAGGATTCGTACCCGACGTTCGTGAGGACTGGCAGCGCGAGCCACTTATCACCGGAGAGGGCCGCAAGCCGCTGTCGTTCGTGGATTGAGTAGACATACTCAATGCCGTAACCCAGGGCACCCGTTGTCTGGAACATTACTATCCTGTCCACAGGGAAACCGATGTCGGTCGTGAGTATGTTCACCTGTTTCTGTATGTTTACGTCCACCGGGGCCTGCGTAATCAGGTTATGCCCGTCCGCCATGCATATGGCGGTGATGGTCTTATAGTTGTCCTGTGTAGCACCGTAGAGGAGACATTTCTCCCCCTTGGCGGCCTGACTGACCTTTGGCATGATTTCGTTGTCCTTGTTTGGATCGTCACACCCCCAGATTATAAGCGGCACGCTGACGGCCTCTAACACGGAGCGCACGGTCTTGGCCGCGTCGTCCGGGCTTTTGTTACCCTTGTCCGGGTGGACACTGTCCAGCTTCAGGCAGACAAGGTCCGCGCCGAACTCCTTTACACATTTTTCCGCCCACCTGGCAGGGTCGTCAATGACGTCCTTATAATGCTCCAGAAGTGATTCGGGCCAGCCCTCCGGAGGCATATCCAGCACGTCCATGGCAATCGCCGGTTTGTTGCCCGTGCCGCCCTCAAAATCCATGCAGGGGACACTGGCGGCCCCCCCGACCTTTACTACCTTCTCACGGGTGCCACCTTCTTCTTTAGTAGCTCCGATGGTGACTTCCCTCACTTTACCGGACCAGTTCTCTGCTACACTGGGTATCTCCATAAGTATTCCTTTTCCTCTTCCTTGGCAAAGTTTTTTGAGGGCAATTCATGAATTGCCCATACATCGGCCAAAGACGTCAACGACCATATCGAAGACTCAGCCCCTACTGCTATTTACTTAATACCTCTGCGGTCAGGCGTTTCTTGAGAAACCCGCTCAACGCCGTATATGAAGGGTTGTCTCCCGGTATTTCCAGGAGTGACGTCCCATCGGAAGACGCCTTGAGTATTTCGGTATCAAACCCTATGAGAAGCTCCGGCTTGAGATTGTTTTTGTCCAGTTGCTTCCTGATATTCTCGCTTACACCTTCTTCGGGCACCCTGTTTAACAGAAGGGCCCTTTCTTTTATCGATATGGGAAGCTTCCGTGAGAGCTTCATTATCCTCTCGGCGGTAACGGCGCCTATTACCGTCGGCTCGCATACTACCAGCATGAGGTCAACGCGGTTGGTGGTCCTTCTGGACAGGTGTTCCATACCCGCTTCGTTGTCTATGACCACGAACGAGTACGACTTCCCGTAACTGTCCAAATACTTTCTCAAGAGGTTGTTCACGTAGCAGTAGCAACCTGGGCCTTCCGGTCTTCCCATGACCAGGAGGTCGAACTTAGACTTTTCAATTAAACAGCCCTCTATGCTGGATTCTATGTACATCTCCTTTGACATCCCCGCCGGAAAGTCCAATTTCTTCTCGATTACGTCTTCCCGGACGTCGGATACGCTTCTTTCACAGTCGACCCCAAGGGCGTTGCCCAGGGAGGCGTTCGGGTCGGCGTCTACGGCAAACACCGATTGCCCGAGCTGTTCTATCATGTAGCGAATAGTTAAGGCGGCGATGGTGGTTTTACCGGTTCCACCCTTGCCGGCTAATGCGATTGTAAATGGCATAAAATATCCCTTCCTTGCGAAACAACTAAGACCTTTGCAAAACCTTGCGTCAGAGCCATGCCGGAGGCAGGTCTGCCACTACAGCTTCAGCGTATTGTCCCAGGTTCTTTGCTCAATGCCGATGCCTTTACGGCATCTATAGACGCCCGGGGAACCCCGTCCAGGACTACTACGTCGCTCTCTCTGAGCGCTATATGCGCCTGTGTGACAGGGGTGCCGTCGTCCTCCCGCGTTGTGAATACCAATGAGTACTGTTCGGTGCCGGAGACCCCCTCGGAGCCGTACTTCTTTGCGAGCACGGACGCATAACCCGCAAAGAATTCTTGCGCGTCGCCGGGCCCATCCCATGTAGTGAACCATACCAGGGCAACCTCGCCGGATGGTTCATGTTCGTATACTTGATAGAGGTCCCCGTCCCATCCCGAGGTGATCGTCTCCGGGGCATCTTCAAGAAATTCGTCAAGTAGCATACTCGTGTTGAATTCGCCCAGTGTATTTTCGCCAAGCAGCGTCCATCCCTTTCCCAACTCTTTCGATAGCTGTGGAAGTGTGATGGTTGTGGGGGAGTCTGCCTCCGCGAAATATTTTTCAGGGTGCAGCACCTGCTCCGTTGACTGTGGGGGGTGCTCAAGCAGACGGTTCACCTGTGCCCAGCCGCCGGACTGTCTCAATTGTTGTATGAAGGTGAATCCGTTTATGTACGGGAACAGCACATTGCTTCTTATAAACGCGGGGGCGGATGTCATGAGCCTTCCGCCCATCGTGCTCGTGAATTCCTCGATAAGCGGCTCGATGTTTGGGAGCATGGTGGAGTCTCTCCCCATGGGTTTCAGCGCATAGTCTATCATCACCGAGTTCGCATCACCTTCCAGAAGTGCCTGTGTTGCCATTATACGGTCGTCGTTCTCTTTCTCCCGGAATATGGGCAGGTTTTCTATACCCACGTATTGGTCCTGAAGGGCGTGAGTCAGCTCATGGCTTATTACGGGCCTGAGCAGGTTTTCCGGTATGTCGTCTATCAGGTACAGTGTTTTGGTCCGCCAGTCGTAGAAGCCCACTACTTGTTCGGTGTACAATTCGAGCAGGAAGGTTTCCAGATGCATATCCGGCGGTATAAGTCCAAACTTGGCCAGGGCCTTCTGGTCGGCCAGCAGCTTATCTCCCGGAAGCTCTTCTTTTATGAGTTTTTTGAGATACTCGCGCAGCTCGTCCTTCGTCTTTATGCCGTATTGGACAGGACCATCGAATTCAATGCCTCTTATGGCTGATACGTCCAGGGCTATCTCCTCTATGACGGCGTCAAGTGAGTCGTCCTTACTGCCCTCTTCCAGCCCCCCTGCACCGGCGGGCCAGAACAGCAACAACAGCAGGGCAGAAAATAATAATATACAGGATTTTCTCAAGGATTTAAACCCCTCTAATCCTTTGTCTCACTTTCTATTGCGAGCGCGCGGTAAACGTTTGGAAATTCGTCCGGATTGGTGTGGGGAAGAAAGTTGGCCGACATAAACTTGTCCATAAATGCCGGATTTCCCATAAGGTCGAAGTAGGTCATCTTTGAGGCGATCTCATTTACCCTGCCGAAGGCCTCCTTCGAAAGCAGTGAGAGTCTGGCCCCTGCCAGGGAGCTGTTTCCAACGAAACAGACCTTGTGTGGAGGCATCTCGGGCAGCATGCCTATGGTTATTGTGTTATCGATGTCCAGGTAATTGCCAAACCCGCCGGCGAGATAGACCGTCTCTATATCCGTGACGTTAAGACCCATTGAATCAATAAGTGTGGAAACCGACGCGTATACAGCCGCCTTTGAACGGATGAGGTTCTCTATGTCTGCCTGTGTTATTGCGAGGTCCGTACCCGTGGCGGTTTCTTTCCCCTCTACCAGCAGGAACTCCCAGGTGTCTTCCGTCTTCCTGACGCGGGGTGTGGCACCCTTTACGAGCTTCCCGGATTTGTTCACCGCTCCGGAGCGCAGCAGGGCTGCAATGGTGTCAAGGAGGCCTGACCCGCATATTCCCCTGGGCTGGCAGTCTCCGATTACCTTGTATCTGACGTCGAAATCTTCCGATATCTGTAATCTTTCAATGGCCCCGTTGGCCGCGCGCATTCCGTGTTTGACGCCGCTGCCCTCAAACGCCGGCCCCGCGGAGGATGAGCAGCATACCAACCACTCCGTGTTACCAAGGGCGACCTCGCCGTTTGTGCCTATGTCTATGAACAGAGAGAGTGGACCCTGTTTGTCTAACCCGATGGCGGCGACGCCCCCGGTTATGTCTCCGCCGACATAGGCAGCGACGCTGGGAAGACAATAAAGGAGGCCGTCCTGGTTTATGTTGATCCCCAGCTCTACGGCCTTCAGCCGGGGGACGGAGTTTGCCACAGGAATATAAGGCTCCTTGCGGATAAGTGAGGGGTCGAGACCCAGTAAGAAGTGTATCATCGCGGTATTGCCGGAGCAGCACATCACTGAGACGTCTTCCGGGTGAAGGCCGTTTCTTAACGTGAGGGTGGAAATAAGCTCGTTTATGTCGTTTATGATGGTTTCTTGCATTTCCTTCAGAGAGCCTTTTTCCGTGGCGTAAATGATTCGCTGTATGTAATCCTCTCCCCACTTCATCTGGGAGTTGTACGTGGCCTCGGAATCCAGTGTATGGTTGGTTGCCAGGTCGAGCAGTTGTACCACGACGGTAGTCGTGCCCACGTCAACGGCAGCGCCGATCTGATTTCTTGTCGTGTCACCCGGCTCCAGTTTGATAATTTCCCTCATAGTGCCGTGCTCAGCCACTGTGGCCGTTAATTTCCAGTCGCTTTTCCTGAGGATATCGGGCATCTGCCTTATGAGCTCGATGTCTGCCTCCAGCGATTCCATGTCGACGTCCTCTTTGAGCGTGACAGCCCTCAGCAGACGTTCATAATCCGCAAGGTTGTTGTCCATGGTAGGGGGTTCGAGCTCGACGTGCAGTTTCTTTACCAGCGGGTCATGCCTGTATTCCAGACCGGGCAGCAGTGCCGGTGTCATACCCGGGGTTACTTCCCTCTCTTCTTCCCGGGTTATGAGTATCTTTCCTGCTTCTATCCTGGTCTCGGGGGGGATTGAGACCAGGAGGTCGCTCTCTACCTTTGCCTGGCAGGCGAGGACGTATTTGTTCTTTATTTCCTTCTTTGATAGCAGCGGTGACGGCGGGCTCTCAGTGGCCCCTTCTTCTACTATGACCTTGCATTTTCCGCATGTGGCGACACCGCCGCAGAGGCTGGAGATGTAGACGTCCGCCTTGTGTGCCGCTTCCAGCACGGTGGTGCCCGGTTCAACCCCGACTGTCTTATCGTTGGGAAGGAAACGGATTTTAAAAGTATGGTTTTTCTTGGACATAGTGATGAGTGGGAGTGAGGTTTGGTCGAGGTGTCAGGCTGAGCTGGTGGTAAACGTTTCCATGTTTTCGACGCAAGGAATCTGTTCCGGGCATGACCTCCTCACTTTTGGCCGGCTATTTTAAATGTTCCCCGGAGGTCTTAAGAAAGGAAGGAAGCCCTGATGCCTCTTTGGGGCCGACGAGCACGTCCCAGCCGGTTTCCTCCTTAATCTTTTCAGACATAACCGCTACGAGTCCGGGGATGATGAGTTTCTTGTGTTTTACCTTTTCCTGTGCTCCTGACTGAGTAAGCGCCTTCCCCACCACCTTTTCGTTTAGTTTGTCTCCCGAGTAAGCGGTAAGGACGGAGGTCCCTTCTGTGTCTACTGCGAGGATGTAGGAAGGAATGCGGCTGGACTCAACCTCACCCTCAACGGTGTAATACGTAAGAGAAAAATTGGTGGTAAACATAACGGGAGAGTTCTCGTTTACCTGTCCTACTTCATATAATTGTGATTTTACCTGTACGGGCTTCTGCGGGTCTGTGTATATGTTTTCCCTGACGGTGAGAAGGGGCATTACCTGCCATGGTTCGTAGCTCGACAGTACCACTATGCCCACATATTTTGCCATAAAGGTTGAGGCGTAGATTATCTCCTGGTACGGATCGCCATTATCCATGAAGGTGATTGTAGGGAAGCCCAGCGCACGGAAGTTCTTCTTGAGGGCGAGTCTCCTTATTTTAGTTAATCCCTGGAGTATGTCTTTGACTCCATTACCTTTGTAGTCTATCACGATGTCGTTGACTCCCAAGGCCTTGACCTTTTCAGTAAGGTCCGCCAGTTCCTCGAGGCTTGAGGCAAACACTCCTAAAGGACAGCCTTTTTCCTTGGCCAGTTTCGCCATCGGTTCATAGTTGTTGCCGTTTGCACCGTAGACCAGAGGTTTCTTTTCGGCCACGTGTTCAAGGGCCGCGCCCATGGCCTCCGCTGAGTCGCTTACAAGCACAATACCCAGCTTGGTTCCGGAGCCTAACTTCTGCGCCGCCTTCGAGAATTTGTCCTTGTCGCCGCTCTCATTCTTGAGGGCTATGAGGTCTATGGAAATTTCCGTACCGACACGGTGGAACGTCAGGGCGTTTGCTTTCTCTATGTTTGCAGAGAGTTCTTCTTCACTCTGGTTGTCACTGATGGAGACGGCTACGCCCCCCGGGTTATAGAATTTCTCGTCGTGCCTGAAGAGTACGTTTTCCTCACCTATTTTGAGCGGGTCGTCTCCTGCACCGATGGTAACCAGCTTTATAGGAGGCGCAGCGGCCGCGCCCAGCGCATTCTTCGCCTCTTCGCTGACGTCGGGACATTCGTCCAGTGAGGCCTTCTTCTGTGCCATTTGCATGGCGAAGGCCAGGCAGGTGGGCCTGCCGCATTTCTTACAGTTTGTCTTCGGAAGCAGTTTGTAGATGTCTAGTCCGGTTAGTGCCATTTTATCCCAGTTCGTCCCTGTTCTTGATTATTTTGCTAATTAGGCCGTATTTCAGGGCCTCCTCTCCACCCATCCAATAGTTTCTTCGAGTATCACTCTCCACCTTCTTTACGTCCTGGCCGGTTTCTTTAGCGATAAGGCGGTTTATCTTGTCACGGAATTTTAATATCTCGCTGGCCTCAATCTGTATGTCAGCTGCGGAACCCGTTACGCCGGTGCTTGGCTGATGTATGAGTATACGGGCGTTGGGCAGGCTGTATCTGTTCTTCTTTGTCGCTCCGAGAAGGATTATTACGGCCGCGCTCGCGGTGATACCGGCACAAATGGTTTTCACTTCAGGCTTTATGAATCTGGCCAGGTCGAATATTGCAAACCCGGCGTCCGCGTCGCCACCGGGGGAGTTGATAAACAGTTTTATCGGTTTCTTCGGGTCTTCCTGCTCCAGCAGCAGGAATTGGGAGATGACCCGCTGCGCTATCTTCTTGTCTATCTCGTCTGCGATGATTATTGTGCGTGTTTTAAGTAGACGGGCGACAAACCCCTCTTCTTCGCGCTCCTTCTCTTGTGCGTCTGGTTTTGTTTTGTTCATTAGTTTATATTTCATATTAGTGATTCCAGTGCGAGGGCCGGGTGATTTACCTTCTGCAGGTGGTTCAATACCTCTTCTTCCGTTGTGGCTATGGTCTCATCGGCGATCTTGCTGATAAAGTCCTCAAGTCCGAGTTCGTTGGCCGTCTGTTCTACGAAATGGCCGATTTCTTCTTTAAGCTCTTTGGGCATCCAGACAAGTCTTGCAAGACCGCCGTCTGCAGAGATGAATTTCTCGCTTGCCAGGAAGAGCTTGCTGTGGCCCACAAATCCGGGGGTTTGCTGTCCGCCGCCCACCGAGCCGGCGAGCGTGGAGAACTTCATCCCGCAGGGGGTCATCTCTGTAAAGTCCCTGTGCACGGTCATTACGCCGTTACACATGGGAAGCAGCACCGAGATGCATTCGAAGCAGCCGCAACTGGTCATGGGATCAACCAGCATGCTGTACATGCTCAGCCTCTCGAGCTTACGGCTGGAGGCATCTAAGAGGAAATTGTTGACACCTTCCCACTGACCGGCCGCCTCGTCAATAACGGCGCCCTTTTCTATGGGCTGGTTAGGTCCTGTGGGTGTAATCTCGTAAGAGGCCTTCGCATCGAGCCAGCTTACCGAGCCGCAGAGGCCGGAACGCTCAGGGGAGACGACGCAGACGTGGGTGGGCGCGAAACTCTGACACAGGGTGCAGCTGTAGAAGAGGTTAATGGTATTGTCCTTCATGCCCATTATACGTTCGTCTCTCTCTGTGAATGCCTTGCGTACCTCTTCCAGCCGCCCCGTTACGTCTTCCGGCTTGGTGTAGATCGTCACCCGCACCTTGTCGACTATTGCCCCGTATTCCTCGTGGAATTTCGCATGGAGTATGGTACCGAGGTGTTTGAGCCGGAGGCCCGTCTTAAAGCCTTCTTTACTTATGCGGTGGCGTATCTGGTCGCGCTGGCCCATGTGGAATATGCCCTGGGCCTCACCAATGAAACGGTGTACCTGACGCTCAAGGATAGGCTCGAAATCTTTCTGCATCTTGCGCCCCGCCACCTCCACGTATATGCCTGTGCTTACGTGTGACCCCTCTTCAAACTCGTCAAGGTCAGGCCCTACCAGCTCTATCTGGCCGTCATCAATCTCGCTGATTTCTCTCATAACTACAAATTCAAAGCCGTCCGTCTTCGGGCCGCCCAGCTCGACATACATGTCGTCCTTTCTGATTCTCTCTCCCTCGAAGGCGGGACCGTAGGACACGGGGATGTCTATCTTGTGGATGCTGACCTTAAGGCCTCTTACCTCGATGGCCTTTTCGACTATCTTGTCGTGAGTGATGTTCGACACGACATGTTCGTATGTACAGACGCCGGTGGGCAGTATCTCCGGGATATCCGCATCGGTGATGGTCGGGAAGCCGTAGTTTATCGCCCCGGCGGCGGTCGCGTACTGCTCGTCGCTTACACCGCCTCCCAGGGCCATTACAAAGGCGAATATTCGGTTCTGGTTATACTTCAGATTGCGGCGGAAGTCGCCCGGCTTGACGGCACCGAAGGACAGGGCCGCACGATTGGCAAAGCCAAGGGCGTACACCGCGGCGCTTATACTATTGCCAAACGGCACCAATCGTGTCTCCCAGCCAAGCTGTACTCCTTTACTGTCCAACTGCTCCGCAAATTGCAAACCGTTGGCCCCTTTGTCGCACATAAAGACGTAAAGGTTCTTTTCCTGAAGTTCTCTGGCTATCCTGACCGCCGTGTCCGCATCTGGGGCCCCGCCTACCACGGCGGCGAACCCGGGGGCAGTGCCATCTACGAACTCAATCCCCCTCTCACGGAGTATTGAGTCGTCGGCCGCGCCCAGCCAGATGCCCTCAACGGGGTCAGGGCCTATGACATACTTGCAGGCCTCGATAATCTCTTCCGCAAAGAGGGTGCCCATCCCGGCGTCCAGCGCCTGTCCCAGGTAGGGGAGCCAGTGTTTATCTCCGGGGATAGGCGGCAACAGGTTCTTCGCACGTTCCAGGACGGGTTTGAATTCTCCAAGCGTTCTGACCTCCATGCCCGTCATGGAGTAGATTATTGGAAAGAAGTAGCCGGTATTTGGGAACTCAACCTGCTGGTCCTTACCCTTCTGGGCGATAGCCTCATTCAGTTTGTCTTCAGCACGTTTTATTATCTTATGGGCACCACGGATAGCGGCAGTGCATATAATCCTAGACATAAAGCTTGTCTCCTCAGACGTTTATGTCGAGCTTGCGCCTGTCTTCCATGTCGTAGAGTTTTCGTTCCGTGGCAACGTTAATGCCGAGCGCGTCTCTCTTCTTCTCAATGTGGTCGATCATCAGTTTCCCGACCTTGTCTATGTCGGGTTCAAAGGCCCACTTGCCTCCAAGCTCGTCTTCGAGTCCCTCGAGAAGCAGTTTCTGCAGGTCTGGCGCGCCCTGGACGGGGGAGTTAATCCCGAATATGGTAAAGATGCCGGACGCGACGAAGAACTGCCCTATACAGAGGGCCTTTTCGTGCATCCATTCGAAACACGCCCCTGCCACGGGGAGTTCGCTTATGTCGTTGCCAAGCCCGCCTTCCTCTACAATCTCGGAGCAGGCTATGAGTATGCGGCTGTTGTCCACACAGGCCCCGGCGTGGAGCACCGGGGGCATCCCTACGGCTTCACACACCTCCCTGAGACCCTTGCCACATGCCTCTTTGTATTCCGGTACCATCATACCCTCTTTGGCGCACTCCGTGGCGGCACACCCGGTCTGGATGACCAGTATATCGTTGGATATCAGCTCTTTTACAAGGTCGATGTACGGTTTGTGGCCCGGCAGGACCTTTGGGCTGGTACAGCCCACGATGCCGGCAATACCGCGTATCCTTCCGTTCATGATGTTGTCGTTCAGGGGCCTGTAGCTGGCCCTGAACCTGCCTCCGAGCATGTATTTAATGGTCTCGTGGCTGAAACCTACCACTATCTCTTTTTCGCAGTCCTTCGGGATGAAGACCTTTGAACGGTCCCGCTTGGGATAGTTATCGATTGCCAGCTTAACGATCTTTTTTGCCACCACCATCGCGTTCTCATCGCTGACCTCGATGTGCTCTGCTCCCGTAATCTTGCATTTGGGGGATGTGGTGATAAGCTTTGTGTGGAAGCACTTGGCCGTTTCTACGTCGCCCTGCATTATGCACTGTATGTCGACGATTATCGCTTCGATGGCCCCTGTTGCGATGGCCATCTCCTGCATCTTCATGTGGCCGGCCATAGGTATCCCGTGGCGCATGAGTAGTTCGTTAGCGGTGCAGCAGATTCCTGAGAGGTTGATACCCTTTGCGCCGATGGCCTCGGCGGCCTTAAGGAGTTCCGGGTCTTGGGATGCAAGTGCCACCATCTCGGAGAGCTGGGGCTCGTGGCCGTGTACCAGGATGTTTACCTGGTCTTCTTTGAGTACACCCAGGTTCGCCTTGCCCCTGATGGGTTTTGGTGTACCGAAGAGGATGTCTTGGAGTTCGGTGGCTATCATGGAACCGCCCCAGCCGTCAGCAAGTGAGGTGCGGCTGGCCTGGCGTATGAGGTTTTTATAATCCTGGTCTGCGCCCATGCCGGTGCGGTGCATGCTCTCTGTGACCTCGCGGTCTATGGCCCTTGGGGTGATGTTTAGTTTCTCCCAGAGCTTCTGGCGTGCCTCGGGGGCGCGTTTGGTGAAGCGCTGATAACCGTATGGTTTGCCAAATTCGGCCAGGGCCATCTCGCCTACCTCTTCTGCGATTTCCTCGACCTTCCGGCCCTCGGTCTTCACGTCAAACCACTCGGCGACCATCATCAGCTTTTCTTCGTCCTTTATTTTATAGCCCGGGGCCTCTCCCCTGGCGGTAGCGACGAGAAGCTGGGCGACGGCTCTGGCGTGGTCTGAGTGGGCCGCTGCTCCGGCGGCGACCATCCTGGTAAAATGTCTGGCTGCTATAGTATTGGCGTCAGCGCCACATATGCCTGTTTTAGGACCCCTCCCGAAAGGGTCTATGTTACAGGGTCCCATATTACAGTGCCTGCAACATAACCCCACCAGGCCGAAGCCACACTGGGGCTGCTGGGCTTGGTAGCGGTCGTATAACGATTCTATGCCGCTTTCTTTCATCCTCTCCAGCATTATTTCTGCAACCTTGTCTCCACCCGTATTCTTCTCTTTGGGCATTTACAACTCCTTAATTCTGTGGCACTAAGCCGGAGGGCGGTTACTCCCTACAACTGTAAAGCGCAGGTATACTTCAGGCCCTCTGCTTTTTTGTTTTGTCCTTCTGAAAGAAGAAGAGACTGCTTACTAAAGTAGCGTCAGCGAAAACGTCTATTTTAACTCCTATAGTATAGAAAATCAACACCTTTTCTGTCGTGATAAGACGCCCGAGGCGTGGCTGAGGGATTCTGACTGTAGGTCTATCTCTAACAAATGGCAGGGCTTATGATGCCAGAGGTGTAGGACAACGTGTGGTCTTAACGGGTGTATGGACGGATAACGGTAATATCAATGCTAAGGCGCCGACTTTTCGGAGCCGACCATATTTTTCTCTTTTTCTTTCTCCTTTACTTTCTCTTTTTTGCCGGCCTTCGCTAACAAGCCCTTCTGTTTTTCTATCTCCTCGAGTTTGACGGTGACCTTTTTGGATACGCCGGATTCTTGCATTGTAACCCCATACAGTGTGTCCCCCACGGCCATCGTGCGTTTGTTGTGGGTTATAATGATAAACTGGGACTTTTGGGCAAATTCCTGTGCCACCTGGGCAAAGCGGGCAATGTTGCTCTCGTCCAGGGCGGCATCGACCTCGTCAAGTATACAGAAGGGACTGGGTTTAGTCTGGAATATGGCGAACAGCAGGGCCACCGCGGTTAAGGACTTTTCACCACCGGACAGAAGGCTTATGGAGCGCAGGTCTTTGCCCGGTGGCTGGGCCACTATCTCGATGCCCGCGTCCAGGATGTCGGTTCCTTCTTCCAGATATACGTGGGCCTTTCCACCTCCGAATAGCTTACGGAACATGGCGTTGAAGTTCTCTCGTATCTCTTCAAAACTCTTTTCGAAGCGTTCACGGCAGGTCTGGTTGATCTTTTTTATTATGTCTGAGAGGGAGTTTTTTGCCTTCATGAGGTCTTCTTGCTGATTGAGCAGGAACCGTTCTCTTATATCCAGCTGTTCTTGCTCCTCCAGGGCCTCAAGGTTGACGTTGCCTATTCTTCCTATCTTGCCCCGGAGTTCTTCCATCTCCTGGGTGGCCGTGGTCCAGTCTATCTCCTGTGCCTCGATTTCTGAGATCTGCACCTGATATTCTTCTTTTACGCGTTCTTCCAGGTCTATGCGCTTTATTTCAAGCTCCTTTTCCTTCAGCTTCAACCCCTGAAGCTCTTCCTGGAACGCGCTGTATTCTTCGTCCTTCTCATGGATCTTTCCGGTAAGGGGCGAGAGTTTGTCCCGCAGGCCGCCTGCCTCTTCTTCCTTTGCGGTTTGTTCTGACTGAAGAATGTTACTTTTCTCTTCCAGTTCCCGCACCAGTGTCTCCAGCGTGTCTATGTCCTTTTGTGTCTCAATCTTTTTTTCTTCACAGTTGTCTCTTTCTTGAAGACTGAGGTTGAGTTCTTCCTGCGTCTCCCCGGTGCTTTCTTCCAGCCGTTGGAGGGTTTCTGTCAGCCCGTATTTCTTTTCTTGTTTGCTTGCCAGGGCGACCTTATATTCTGTCAGCCTGGCCTCCTGTTCGTTCCGGAGCGACTGTTTATCCTTGAGACGCTCACCGGCAGCGTTTATTTCTTCCTCTATCTGTTTGCCGTTGGAGATGGCCTCTTGCAGGTCGTTTTTGTGGCTGTCTTCTTTCAGGGACAACTGTTCAAGGAGGCTGTTTGTCTCAGTGATTTCTGTGCCATTTAGCTCTTCTTCTTCCCTCAGGGTCTTGAGTTTCAGGTCTTTGTCGTGGATGTCCTTTTCAAGGGATAGTCGTTCCATCTGAGATTCACTGTGTCGCTGCTTCAGCCCGCCGGCAAGGTCCTCCAGTTCTTTCGCTTTTTTCTGTAATTCACCCTTCATGAGTTCAGTGGTTTTAATCTCGCTCGATATCCGGGAGATTTCGCGTTCAACGACTTCCAGTTCACTCTTTCTGGATATGAGTCCCGGCTGCCCCTTTGAACCACCTCCGGCTATGGAACCGTCAGATTCTACGATCTCGCCTTTGAGGGTGACGAAACGGGTCCTGGGATACTTCTTTGAGATTTCAATGGCGCGTGAGAGGTCTTTTACAACGACGGTATTGTGGAGTAGTTTCTTCACAACGGGCGTATAGGTCTCGTCCGGGTTTACCAGGTCAACGGCACTTGCTATCACACCCTCTTCAGACGTGATTGAGTGGCCGCCTTGTTCGTGTTCCGGAGAGTCCATTGGCACGAATGTGGCCCTGCCCTTCTCTGTGTTTTCCAGGTGTGAGAGGGCGTCTATAGTGTCCTGTGTGGTGTTGGTAATAACTGCTTGGACCTTTAGCCCCAGGGCGGCCTCGATTGCCAGGGCATTGGGCAGGTCGACCTTCAGCTTGTCAGCTACTATACCGTGTATCCCCTGCAGGCTGCCGCCGTTTTGGGACTCTTCAAGCACGGTCTGGGTCCCCATATCTACCCCAAGCGCCCTCATTTCCAAATCCCTCAACACCTCCTGGCGGGACTGTTTTGCTGTAAGCAGACTTATTTTCTTGAATAATGCCTCGTCTACGGTGCTTGCCTCTGTCCTCAGTGATTCCTCCCCGGCGGCTAACTGCGCCAGCTTTCCTTCGAGGTCTCTTATTTCGCTGTCAACCCGCTCTTTTTCTTCCTCAAGGGACCTTCTCTCCTGACGGAGAGTTTCGCTTTCCCGTGATATGTTGGAGAGACGACCTTCCAGTCTGGTTCTCCTGTTTGTAAGGGACTGTCTCTCGTGGTTTACGAAATCAATCTCGTTTTGCAGGCGTGACTGGCGTTTAAGGGCGTCTATTACCTGCGGTTTCTTCTGTTCTATCTCTTCCTGGAGAGACCGGGATTCCTGGTTGAGCTGGTCCAGTTCGGCCCTTTGCCGGTCGAGGGTTTCCTGGAGGGTGTTTATTTCTTCTGTAGTCTCAGCGAGTTCACGGTCGGCGTCAAGGCTCCTGTTTTTCAGCTCCTCCGCCTTCTCATTCAGAACCTCTATGTGATGTACGGCTTTTGTCCTCTGGAATTCCAGCTCCTTGACCCGCTGGGTGTTCAGGGATATCTTGTCCCTTGAACTCGTTATCTGGCTGTTGACGGTCACTATTTCTGTGTGTATTTGCGAGAGCAGTTCGCTTAGACGAGAGTGTTCCTTCTCCAGGTCAATCTTTTCCTGTTCTATGGACTTTTTCTGGTCGAGGATTGTTTTACCACGCCCGGAAAGTTCTGATATTCCGAGGGCGAGCTCCTGTTGTTTTATCCCAAGCTCATGAAATGTCTTGAGGCTCCACTGTATCTTTAGCTCTTTGAGTCTTTGGGTGTATTCTCTATACTTTCTGGCCTTGGCAGCCTGGAGTTTGACCGACCGGAGTTGCTTTTGGACCTCTTCTACGATGTCGCCCAGGCGCAGCAGGTTTTGTTCTGTTTTTTCCAGTTTACTTATTGTTGCCTTTTTCTTTGCCTTGTATTTACTTATTCCGGCCGCTTCTTCAAAGACTATCCTGCGTTCATTGGCGTTCGCCTGCAGGAGTACGTCTACCTCTCCCTGTTCTATGAGAGAGTAGCAGTTTGTGCCCAGGCCCGTGTCCATGAGCAGTTCTTTAATGTCCATGAGGCGGCAGAGTTGCTTGTTCAGGTAGTATTCTGACTCTCCTGAGGCGTAGAGCCGGCGCGAGATGCATACTTCTTGATATTCAACGGGCAGGAGGCCCTTGTGGTTGAGTATGGTGACGGAGACCTCGGCGTATCCCTGGGACGGGCGGCTGGGGTTGCCGCTGAAGATTACGTCCGACATTTCGTTGGCCCTGAGGCTCTTGGTGCCCTGCTCGCCGAGTACCCACTTGACCGCGTCTACAATGTTGCTCTTGCCACAGCCGTTTGGGCCTACAATTATGGTAATGCCCGGGCCAAAGTTGAATTCGGTTTTGTCTGCAAAGGACTTAAAGCCGCGGAGTTCCAATTTCGCTAGTTGCATTGGCTTATCTTGATGGTGTTTAGAAAAAAAAGAGTGCTCCCATGAGAAACATGTAAGCTCTGGGAGCACTCATCTCTTACAAATTGAACCCGTAGGATTTGTAACTCTAAGAGACTTTGATCTTAGGAATCTCATAAGTCCCGAAAAGTTTCATTCATCTTGCCACTAATCCATTAACTAGTTCATTACGTAACTACTGTCAACACTTTTCTTTGAGAAAGGCTACCTTTTTCTTTTAGCCTTTTTTTTAGCCTTCTTCTTGGCCTTTTTCTGGGCCTTTTTCTTTGCTTTCTTTTTCGCCATTGATTGAGCCTCCTTTCAAGGGCCAACTGTAAGAGATTTTAACGGATTCGGCTGCTCAGTATCTCCGGTTCTCCCCTGACACGGCAGCCCTCCAGATGGGCCCTGGCTGTCTCGCCAAGGCGTTTGAGTGTGTCAGGAGGATAAGGGACGACTTTTAACATGTTAGAGTCAAGACAATTTGTGGGCCTGAAGGGCTGTAAGACATACCTTTTCGCACCCTGCAGCGAGCAGGCAATGTCTTTTATCTCTTCTTCTCCCAGGTAGGAAGGGCACACTGTCGTGCGGAATTCGTGCTCCAGCCCACTCTCGATTATTACGTTTATACTGCGCCTGATATCTTGCACATTGCCCTGCCATTTGGTGACTTCCCGGTAACTTTCGTCTTTGAGCGGGGCCTTTACGTCCATGGCTATGCAGTCAAGCAGTCCATCTCTAATAAACTCTTCCAGTAAGTCCGGGTTTGTGCCGTTAGTGTCCAGTTTTACCTTGAGACGCATGTCTTTCAGCTTCTTTAGCAGTTCCTTGAGGCCGGTGTGGAGGGTGGGTTCTCCGCCTGAGATAACAACGCCGTCTATCCACGTGTTATTTTTCAGGTAGCTAATCACGGACTCAAGTAGTATTGTGTCCATGTCTTCCGCCGGGTTGACAAGATGGGGTGAGTGGCAGTAGGTGCAACGGAAGTTGCAGCCCGGCAGGAAGATGACGGCGCTTATCATGCCTTCCCATTCGATGAGGCTGCTTTTTATGAACCCTTTTATCTGTACGGCCATGTCTGATTCCTCCGGTCGTATTGCCGCCTGGTTTGTTGTGTAAACGGATTACTATTGTGCCCGGGCCAGCTCCCGCTGCTTGACCATAATCGGCTGGTCGTAAGAGAATACGTTACCCATCCCCGGTGACGCATAGTAGACGTTGGCAAAACCGTCGAGACCTATCCCGTGAAGCTTTATCTTATAATGTGCGCCGGAGGTCCGGGGAAGACTGCGCAGGTAGTCTAACAGTCCTTCGGCTACGCTGTCGACGTTTACCGTGTCCGGGATTGGATTGTACAGGTATAGGCCAATCAGGAAATCGGTCTCATAAGAGGTAATCTTTTTTTCCAACTCCATCAACCTTTCTGATGGTTCATCCGTTCTCCACATAATGAGTCTCCTTCGCTGTAATAGAGATTTGTATGTGGTAAGCCCTATGCCCTGTCAATGTATCTTCTTGCTTCACCCACCAGTTCGCCCCTTGCCTTCTCGGCGGCTGCGTTTGTTTCGCAAAAGCGATGGAAGGATAGCAGGGTGGGCCCCGATTCTCTACGGGTCACGGTTATTGTTATCATCCCGGGTGCGTGTGGCTCCTGGACCCTGATTCCGTAACCCTTGTAGGCCTTTGTGGTTTGTGACAAATTTTCGTCCATTACTGGTCTTCTCCGGTGGCGAGACGGTTTCAGTCTTGCCATGTAAATCTCGCCGTTCAGACAACTTTATTGCTTGTGTTTTGCTATACCAGCTCCACGGGTGATTCGTTCCTGAATCTCTCTACCAGGGTCCTTACTCTAGACGCGTTCCAGTTGCTCAGTCTGCTTTCATAGTTGTCTGACCTCTCGACACCACGTATGTTGTACGCGTCGCAGTGGTCACACTGGTCTGAAATCCCGGGTGTGAGGCGATTGCACACGGTGCATATGGTGAATTCAGGGGATATAGTAACTTGTGCCGCCTGCGTGTTCTTGAAGGTCTTTTTCACCAGGTTCATGATGCTCGTGGCAGGGGGCCTTTCTTCTCCACAAAACGCGTGGATGATGGCGCCGGACTCTATCATGGTGTGGAATTTGCTCTGCAGGATTATCCTGGTCAGCATGTCAATCGGGGCGTCCGGTCTGAGATGGACGCTGTTCGTGTAGTAGTACTCGTCTCTCTCCATGTCGCCTTTTACAAGTTCCCTTGCCTGTGGGAATTTCTTCACGTCTACCTTTGCGAGTCTTCTGGACGCGCTTTCTGCGGGTGACTCCTCCAGTGAGAATTTCAGGCCGTGTTTCTTTCCCTCTTCTTTTACCTTCTTGTACATGGAGGCAATTATCCTCAGCCCCTGTCTCAGGGGTTCTTCGCCCTCGTGGAGTTCCTTGTCCATCATATACTGCAGACACTCGTTGAGGCCGAGTATGCCGACGATGTAGGTGGATTTTTCGAGGTCTACATAGGGACGGCCGTCTTTGGCTATCCGCCCTATCTGCCAGAGTGGCATCTCCGGGCTTGACATGAGCTTGGCGATAAATGCCTTTTTCTGGAGATGTGCCTTGATGCACACTTGTATGGTGTTGTCTATCTCTTTGTAAAGTCTTTCCCAGTCGCCCTTTCCCGCCCTGTAAGCGGCCTGGGGGAGATTGACCGTGACGTTCTGGAAACCGCAGAAGCGCATGCTCTCCGGGTTGGTTATCATGATGTTTTCTTCTATAGTAGTCCGGAGCCGGCAGCAGGCAGAGAGCGTTACCTCGTCTCTGTCGAACACGAAATACGGTACGCCGTTTTCGCTGGCTATCTGACAGGCATACTCCAGTATCTCATACTGTTTAGGGTCATCCAGGGTGTCTTGGTTTATGTGGAGGTCGCATTTCGGGAATGCGAACATATGGCCGTGGCAGTCACCGGCTCGCCATACGTCCAGCATGGCCATGGTGAAGCGGCGGGCCGTTTCAGAGTAGTCGCCGTACGTTTTTCCCGTGTACTTCCCTTCCGAACCTATGGCGGGTATGTCTTTCATGTAGTTTGGCACGCCTGTGTGGATGTTAAAGTCCAGGAACAGGGTCTGGCCTCCGCGTGAGAAGGCGCTCTGGGAGCAACTGAAGATGAGGTGCTGGGCCTCCTGAAGGAGTTCCTTCTGGCTCATGTCCTCCAGGTACGGGGCGTACATGATGTTTATGTAGCCTATGCCGAGGGCTCCCGCGTAGTATGCCTGCATGGAGGCCAGGAAGGTGTTCAGGTGGCCGGTGAGGGTGCGGGCGTGTTTTGCGGGGGCTGAGGAGGTGTCAAGGTTGTCGAGCTGGAGACCGTATTTCTTCAGGTACTCCAGCGAATGTGAGGAGCAGTAAACCCTTGTCGGATAACCCAGGTCGTGGATGTGTACCGCGCCGGAGAGGTGTTTCTCGGCCACGTCACTGGAGTATACCTCCTGGAGTGCGTACTGCTTCAGTGTGTTTTCGGCGATAGAGAGGTTTATCGCCTCCGGGTTATTGGTGGCGATGTTGCTGTTCTCGTTGACCTTTGAGAATATGAGCTGGTCCAGGTCGTACTTGGGCATACCGATCGTGGCCTGCTTCTTCAACTGGGTGTCGTAACCCCTCTCGAAGAGTTCGTTGTCTACGAGCTCTCTTAGCAGGGTGGTAGAGATGCGGTGTATACCTGAGGCAAAGACCCTTTTTTCGACCACATTGGCTATCTCTACCGCCTCGTCTATCAGGATGCCGGCCTCTTTCTCCAAGGCTAACGCTATCTTGCCCTTGTCCCACGGGGAGCTCTCGTCGTGGAGGTCTGTGTCTACCATCAGGGCTGCGTCTGTCGTATCACGGCCCTTGGTCTTCTTTTTTCTGACCTTAAGTGCCTCTCTGTGGTGCGCCCTCTTGTCCCTGTAGCGGATATAGGCCTTTGCCGTCTTGGCATGGCCGGTTTTTATGAGTACGTCTTCTACCATATCCTGTATGTCTTCTATGCCCGGGAGGTCCCCGTTGGAGTTCTTTTTAAGTGAGAAGGCGACCACCTCGGCCAGCTCATCGGCCATCCTCCTGTCATCGCCGCCTACGGCGTACGCTGCCTTGAAGATGGCATCGGCTATCTTTTTTACGTTAAACGGTACCAACCTGCCGTCGCGTTTTCTTACGGTCTCTATGGGGCTCACCAGTGTTCTTCCTTTCTCGTTTACTTGATTGGCAGTTCTACCCGCGTTTGTTCTCCGCCTGGCATACGGCCTGTATCACGTTCTTTGTGATGAGAAAAGCTGCAAATGGGACAGATTAAATGGCTACTACAGGGTACGCCCGGATGGAACACGTTATTAAGAGGCCCATACCGATGGTACCACTCACACTCCATCTCATAGGCCTCTTTGGGGGAGATGGCGTAGTCAAACCAGACGTACCTGTAGTAGCCGTTATTTTTATGTTTTAACAGGCGTTCTTTCAGATTGCTGTCAGACCTTCCGATGTAATCCGCATGGGTCCCGTCACGGGATAAGACGTACGTGCCGGGGAAATCCCTCGTTACAACGATGCCGACGTCGTTTAAGTTGTATATCCCATACATAACTGCCACTCCTGAACGAATGACTTAAATCCCTGACTAAATACGTAGCGCGCGGCCCTGCCAGTCCTATGCGCAGCTTCGGATGGCTTGCATCGCACGTACGATGCGAACCCGCACGCTGCAGCTCTTCCCTCCAAAACGCGGGAGCAAGCTCCCGCGCTGCATCCATAACTATCTTTTCTTCTTTTCGCCTTTAATCAGGGGTTTTACCTCTTCCATGAAGTCGGCGATGTCTTTGAACTCCCGGTACACAGAGGCGAACCTTACGTACGCCACTTTGTCCAGGCTCTTGAGTTTTTGCATTATCTGCTCGCCGACGTACTTGGAGGGCACCTCACGGTCGAACCTGTTATACAGGTCGCGCTCTATGTCGGAGATGGTCGCCTCGATCGTGTCGGTGGATATGGGTCTCTTCTCACAGGCCTTTTCCAGCCCGGCGCGTATCTTGCCCCTGTCAAACGCAACCCTGCGTCCGTCTTTCTTTATCACCTTTAGTGGAGTTTCCTCCATCCGCTCATAGGTGGTATAACGCCTCCCGCAATTTAGACATTCTCTGCGACGCTTTATGTTGAGGCCGTCGGCCGAGGGCCTCGAGTTTATTACCTTGTCATTATCTTGTTTGCAATAAGGGCACTGCATTAGAGACTTTTAGAATTTACATTCTAGAGAGACCGTGAAGTGAGAAGCGACGCGCGCACAGACGAATGTATTCATCAGCCGTTAAGTTCTCCCTGGACACATTACTCATCTTTAAAAAACTCCCGGCAAGACTGTTTCAAAGCAATGTTCCACTCACGGGACGGACGCCGCAAAGCTGCACCTTTTTCTTGCGTCCAGATGTGCGATCCCCAGCACTTGTCCCCCTAAAACTGCGTAACATAAACAAGCCCCCTGCATACCAAGTATACAACATTTAGTATTGCCAGATGTTGTACAGACTTTTACACTATGTCCCACATGTTGTCAAGGGAAATTCAGGTTTTTTTGGAAACTTTCTGCGTGGTTTTTGTTAGTGGGTTAGAGAGTGATACTTTAAGAGACGTACTGCAGTGGTGTCTCGGGGGTAAGGGGGGTTATTGGTTGTCTTCTACGATTTCTACCTTGATGCCGGCCTCTTGGAGCATCTCCTTCGCCAGCCAGTCAGGGTAGTCTGAGAGCGCGACTATGCGCCTGACGCCGCAGTTTATGAGCATCTTTGCGCACAGGACGCACGGGTGGCTGGTTGTGTATAATGTTGCGCCCTCCATGGATATGCCGAGGTTGGCGGCCTGAAGCAGCGCGTTCATCTCTGCGTGGAGCCCCCGGCAGAGTTCCTGCCTCTCCCCGGAAGGTATACCGAGTTTGTCCCGGAGACATCCAATCTCTGTGCAGTGCACCAGCCCCTTTGGCGCGCCGTTGTAGCCGGTGGCGAGTATGTGTTTGTCGAGTACGAGTGTGGCCCCCACCTGGCGGCGGAGACAGGTAGACCTCTGGGCCACCTCGCTGGTGATCTTGAGGAAATATTCGTCCCAGCTCGGCCGGGTGTCTCTACTTGCCGATGCAGAATTGTGAGAAGATTTTTTCAAGTATGTCCTCTGTGGTTATTTTCCCCAACAATTCTCCCAGATGGTCTGAGGCCTCTCTGACGTCGAGGGCGACGAGCTCTGCCGGCGCGCCTTCTTTTACAGACCGGGATGCCTGTTCCAGGGATTCTATGCACTTTTCGACCAGTATCCTTTGGCGAGCGTTTAATACCGCCGGGGAGGCAGAGCAATCTATGCCCCCGCCGGTTATTTTCCCGGCCATCTTTTTCTTGAGTACGTCAATCCCGCTTCCTGTCACCGCAGAGGTACAGATTATAGTAAAATCTTGCCACGGCAGGGGCAGGTCTTCAACGGAAAATTTTGGTGGAAGGTCGGTCTTGTTTATGACAAGCAGGCAGTTGGCGCCGTTTGGACGCTGGTGAAGGGGGAGTTGTTGCGGGAACTCCGCGTAAGATTTCTCCAGCGGCCTGGAACCGTCAAGCACACAGACAAAGAGAGACGACGTGCCAATAGTCCTGGTAGTCATGTCTGTTGTAAGCGTTTCCAGCGCGGGTTTATTGTTTCCCGGTGTCTCTATCCGTCCCAGTCCCGCGGTGTCCAGCAGGCGGAAGGTGATGCCGTCAACGATCAGCTCGGCCTCCAAGGCGTCTCTGGTGGTGCCGCTCTTGTGGCTGGTAATGGCCCTGGGCCATCCGAGCAGCATGTTGAAGAGGCTTGACTTGCCGGCGTTTGGGGGGCCGAAGAACACGGTCCGTACGCCGCCCCGGTGAAACTGGCCGTTATCCGGTCTGCGTATTTGCTCGAGCAGGATTTCCCTGACGGCCTCAAGTTCGTCGGTGGTGTCTCGCGCCGATATCAGGTGAACGTCTATATCGTCTTGTTGGTCTGAAAAGTCGATGGAAGCCTCCAGTAGAGAGAGCTGGTTGGCGATGCGTTCGTGCGTTCTCCTCAACCCCTGCGAGAACGCTCCGCCGAGTTGAACGGCGGCCAGTTTGAGTTCGGCGTCTGTGCGGGAGCGTATGATCTGCAGTACGGCCTCGGCCTGCACTATGTCTATGCGTCCGTTCATGAAGGCCCTCTTTGTAAATTCGCCCGGTTCTGCGAGCCGCAGTTCCCTCCCGGCGCTGTGGGCGTCTCG
Source organism: Candidatus Bathyanammoxibius amoris (assembly GCA_024451685.1). NCBI lineage: Bacteria > Pseudomonadati > Planctomycetota > Candidatus Brocadiia > Candidatus Brocadiales > Candidatus Bathyanammoxibiaceae > Candidatus Bathyanammoxibius > Candidatus Bathyanammoxibius amoris. Next base: position 199,520 of record JAMXCW010000001.1, read on the forward strand.
CAGGAGCTTTTCCGTCAGCATCTCTACCAGGGGTATGCTCCCGAAGGTGTGTATTTCTACCACGTCTTCTCTGGTATAGGAGCGAGGGGCCTTCATTATATATAGGACGGCCGGTGCGGCAGTCCGGTCTTCGAGTTCTATACGGCCCCTGAGTGAGTGGTACGTGCCAGGTGTGCCGGTGTGGAAGGGCTCTTCTTCCGCAAATATCTTCATTGCGCAGGAGAGGGCGTTGGGACCGCTCATTCTTATTATGGCCCGCGGGGAACTGCCCCAGGGTGTAGATACTGCCAGGACGGTGTCGCTTAGTTCATCCAAAATATCTTGAGACCTTTACAAGACCATGCTCAGTTGTCATTCTGAGGGCTTGCCCAATCCGCCTGGGGCGTAGCGAGTCCGCCTCGGGCGTTAAGTGAAACGACCGAAGAATCTCTGGAATACTGGAATCTTCGCTTTGTTCAGATGGCATAAAGTGCTTGCGGGTTTTTGAGGGGTTCTCATTTTACTTTGCGTTTGCCACCATCCTTCGTATGAGTAGCTGTTCTCCGATGCTGAGGACGGTGCTGGTTGTCCAGTAAAGTAGAAGCCCTGCGGGCATATTATACAGGATAAAGGCGAACATCAAGGGCATGTACTTCATGAGTTTTTGTTGCTGTTGTGCCTTCGGGTCGGGGTTTGTGGGCATCAGCCTCATCTGCACTATGCTTGCCGCGGCCATTATTATGGGCAGCGCGTTTATATGGTTGCCCAGGAATGGCAGGGGTGACGTCAGCGTGTACAGCATGTCGGGTCTGGCGAGGTCGTGTATCCAGAAGGCAAACGGTGCCTGTCTCATCTCGAACGATAGCTGAAGAGTGCGGAAGAGGGCGTAGAATATGGGGAGCTGGAGTACTATGGGCAGGCAGCCACTCATGGGACTTACCCCGTGCTTCTGGAACAGCGCCATCTGCTCCTGACCCATCTTTTGTTTGTTGCTCTTGTATTTTGCCTGAAGCTCTTTGAGTTGAGGCTGCAGCTTCTGCATCTTAATCATTGACATCTGGCTCTTTCTTGTGAGCGGGAACAAGAGGGCTTTGACAAGAACAGTCATTATTATTATGCCCACGCCGTAGTTGGGCACAATGTTGTAGAATGTATTAAGGATGTAGAGCAGGCCCTTGCTCAGGGGGGTGAACACGCCGAAGTTCAGGAGTGAGACAAGACCATATTCTTTTAAAATTTCTTCCTTCTTCGGGCCTACGAAGAGGTAGTATTCATCTTTCTCTATGCCCCCGGGCGGCAGAGAGAAGCGGCCCGTGTCTATACTAACGGTGATGTTTCCACTGCTTTTGGCTTTTCTCCCTGGGGTATATGTGGAATTTACCGAATATATTATGTCGTCAGTCGTGGATTTCAGGACACAGGCAAAGTACTTGTTGACTGCACCGGCCCAGGCTATGCCGTGGGATTCGTTTGTCTCAGGTGATTTTTTCAGTTTGCCCATGGTCTTCTGTATGAGCTTGGTTTTCGTGCCCAACAATACGCCCACAACAGAGGCCATATCGTAATCCGGTACTCCTTCCGGGCATATCTGACTGGCGGAAACGAGAGAATATTCCAGCGGTATCTCTTTATCGGTGGTAGTGTTTTCTATCAAAATTTGTACGTTGACGAGATATCTCGACCTCTTGTGCAGGGAGATGTTTTTAGTAAGCGTGATTCCGTTTTCCAGCGTGGTCTGGAAGCTTATTTGCTCCGGGGTGGCCTCTTTTACCCGGTAGAGGCGGTTCGAGAGGTCGTACGTGCCCTGTATCGAGGCTATTGTCATGGTGCGTGGAAATGTGTTTGATGAGAGAATCAGGCGCAAGTCCTTTCCCGCGTAATCCTTGTATTTTTTCAGCGTCACGTTCGTTAGTGATGCGCCCCTGTTGGACCAGACTGTTTTAAGGTCGTCGTTTTCGAGCACTATATTATCCACAGGCTCTATCCCCGTTTGGGGCAGTGCCTGGAGAGCGCTTTCCCTCGTCTGCTCTACCGGGCGCGGCGTGAACTTCTCCGTCTCGCGTTCTGGGGCCCTGGCCGCCTTGCGGCTCGGGGCTCTGGCCGCCTTGTGGCTCGGGGCCTTGGTCGTCTTTGGCCCGTGATGTCTCTTGTCGGGCGGGAACATCCAGGGCAAGAAAAACATGTAGTACGCGAGTATCATCGCCGAGCCAAGGAGAAGTGCAAGAAGAGTTTGTCTATCCATTTTCTATTTTAGACTCCCAGGTACAGCAAGCAATATGGTTGTTGGCAGAGTGCAAGCAGGGGTCCCAGGTTGTTCGTTTTCCAATTGAAAATGTTAACGTACTTATACTGTCAGGTTTTCTCCGGTCTGGTCAAAGCCGTAATTATACATCCTGCGGCGTTCTGAAACAAGGGAAGACTGCGCTACCGGGATGATGTGGCGGGTGGAGAATGGCACTGTTACCGGGTCTTTTCCTTTTGACCTTCTTCCGGTGGCTCCGCCTCTTCCACCAACATTACAGGGATGTCGTCCTTAATCGGGTAGCGTCTGCCGCACTTCGTGCAGACCAGCTTTTCTTGCTCCAGCCGTACGTCTGTCTTGCAAACGGGACAGGCGAGGATTTCCAGTAGTTCCTTATCAATCACGCCTTTAGCTCCATGTACAGTTCGTGATCCGGCGCGGCAAAACGTTGTCCTCTGGTTATATGTATGTCGGATGCGTCGTGCGTCTGCTGGACGCGTATCTTCATCAGGCGCATCAGTTCCAATATGGCCAGAAAGGCTCCGATGACCTCAAGCCGGTCTTTAATTCGGGGGAACAGGTCCAGGAAACCGAACGATTCCACGACGCCGAGCCTTTCGAGGATTACCCCCATGAACTCCTCTATCGGGGTCTCCTCGATGGTAATGGTGGTTGGGACGTCCTGCAGGGTCTCCCTCATAAGTCGTTTGAAGAAGCCCAGCAGTTCCCACGGGCCCATATCCTCCAGGTTCAGGTGCTCTCCTTCTTCCTCGGGGGCGGGGCCGATTCTCGTCTTGTGCGCCCTCGCCGTCTTCATTGCCCTGGCCTCTCTCATGCCATCGAGGGCAGACGCCGCCTCCTTGAATTTCTTGTATTCCAGCAACTGCCTTACCAGTTCCCATCTCGGGTCATCCTCTTTCTCTTCAGTGGTTTGGGGGAGAAGTATCTGGGACTTTATTTGCATCAGGGTCGCGGCCATGACCATGAAATCTCCCACTACTGCGGGCTCGAGCGCCTTCAACAGCTCCATATGGGCCATGTACTGGTCTGTTACCTTGGCTATGGGGATGTCGTATATGTCCACCTCCTCCCTCTTTATAAGATACAGGAGCAGGTCTATGGGGCCGTTGTAGTTGTCAAGTTCTACCTTATATTCGGTTGTGTTCATAATATGCTGGTGAAAAGCCTCGCAAAAAAGAATATCGGCGTGCCGAGAACGCTGCGGAAGACCGGCACATGGAATATCGGGCCAAGGGCGATGAGGCCCAGTAGTATGAAGGGGCTGTAGCCGCTTATATGTTCGTACTGGGGTATAAGATTCCTGGGCAGGAGGCCCCTCAGTATGTGAGAACCGTCCAGGGGATAAAGTGGCAGCAGATTAAAAAAGCATAGTGAAAGGTTTATTATAAGCCCCATGCGCAGAAAGTCGAACAGGTAACTGCGGGCGGGTATAAGGGAGTTTTCTACGGATACCTGCAGTATAATGCCTATTACCAGGGCGGTTATCAAGTTGGACATCGGTCCGCATGCGGAGACAATCATATCGTCCCTGAGCGGATGTCTGAAGTTGCGCGAGTTTACGGGCACGGGCTTACCCCACCCAAAATGTGCTATAAAGAGGCAGAGCGTGCCGATGGGGTCAAGGTGGGCGATGGGGTTTAGCGTCAGACGGCCTTCCAACCTTGCCGTAGCGTCGCCCAGTTTGTCGGCGGCGTAGGCGTGGGAGAATTCGTGCACCGTAATGGCTATAAGTATCACCGGCAGAAGGACAAGTATAAAATACGGGTCTCCGAACATGTAGTCCGGATTCTAGCATCTGTGTATAACCGTGTCAAGGTCAAGAAAAGGATTTATCGCGGATTTGCCGGTAATGAATAACCTGACACGCAAAGGCACACACCCTCGTGAGTCTGACCCGGGTTGATTAAATTGTATAGTGGGGTTATATCTTGCCAAGCGGGAAGGGTTTTGCTAAAATGCCGCGCTGATTTGTACTTTTATGTGAGTGTTCAGCACTTGGTGACAAATGCTTAGAACAAATGTCGAGGAGTTAGTCAGTATCTCTGTGTTTGGTGAGGTTGCCAGCCCCGTATCGGATTCCTCCCCGTACACCGTGAGTGCAGAGGGGCAACCCGTCGTCTTGCCGGGTGTCGGGGGGATTACGTACAACGTGAAGGTGGGCGACACCGCGGTCAACTGGGCGGCTGACCACGTTGAGCCGGGGGTGTCTGTCAAGAACACCAACAAGGAGGCAAACGCGGCGCTGAACCTCCTTGCGTGTGTGGGTAACCGTGCCTGGGTCTCTTCCGGCGACGCCAAGGGCGGCGAGGGAGTCGTCACGGGCAAGCACGGGGGTATAGAGCACGTGCTTATGGACTTTGCCGACGACGTCCTTGAGAAGCTTGCCATTGGAGACAAGATAATGGTAAGGGGGCAAGGGGTTGGGCTTAAGTTCCTGGACTATCCGGAGGTAAAGATAATGAACCTCACCCCGGAAGCCCTGAACGCCATACCCATAAAGGTAGAGAAAGGCACGCTTCTTATTCCCGTTACACATCAGGTACCCGCCGGAATTATGGGCTCAGGCCTGGGTTCACACCACAGCTACCGCGGCGATTATGACATACAACTCTTTGACGAAACGACGGTGAAAGAATATAATCTGAGAAAGCTTAACCTGGGTGACCTGGTGGCCATAATGGATGCGGATCACTCTTTTGGCAGGATATTCCGTAAGGGCGCAGTCACGGTGGGCGTTGTCGTCCACACCAACAGTGTAACTGCCGGACACGGTCCGGGTGTCACCACGCTCTTCACCTCGTCAAAGGGGAGGATTAAGCCGGAAAAGGATACAACGGCGAACATAGCCAGGTATATGAATTTAGGTTGTTTCAGGCCACAAAAGGGAAGGAAAAAGTAACAGGGAGGGTTTACTTAGCTGATGGAGATAACCAAGGATACCAAGGTGGCGGATTTAGTGAGGGAACAGCCGAGGGCTACGATAGTATTCAAACGAAACGGTTTTTTCACACTGATGGCTCGCGTCCAGGGTGGCTCTCTTGACGATTTGACCGTAGAGAAGGCCTGTGGGCAGCAGGGTGCCGACATGGAAAAACTGCTTGCAGACCTGAGGGAAGAGGTCTCCGGCTGCTCTCACACCTCCGAAGAGACACAGACGGACACCGGAGAGATTAAGATCCACAAGAAAATGAAGACCACAGAGGTTACGGACAACTATCCCGCGGCCAAGAGTGTTTTTGTAAAGCATTTCGGCAAGGGATGTTTCGACTGTCCTGCCTTTGGTACGGAAGACATCGGGTTTGCCTGCTTGATGCACAACACTAATGTTGGCATGTTCGTCAACGAGTGTATAGAGGCGGTGAAAAAGGAGCGGGAAGCGAAGACGGGCGCAGGTTCTAACTAAAACATCACCCCCAGCTTACCTCAACTTGGACAGGTCAAAGTTGAACTGGATCTCGTCCCCTTCAGGCTTAACCACCGAGAGCGTTACCTCCGAGTTTGGGTCAAGGCCCTCAACCGGAAACTGGTAGACGCACGCCGCTACGTAATAGGGGCTTTCGGGGAAGTAAACGCTGTCTTCACACATGTTCGGCTGAAACTCATAGGAAGCGGCCACAACGCGGTCTCCAAAGCGCAGCGTCGACGGCCTATAATAATTATAATACATCGAGTCTGTCAGTACCGTAACGGAAAACATCAGAAAATCAGATTTTGAGAGGGCCTTTTTTATCTCTTGTGGACTTAGTTCCCTGTTCTCAAGGGCGGCCTTACGGGCCTTGTAGGCAAGGTTGTGAAATTCATCGTAAAGGGTTGCCCAGCCCACTTTCTCGCCCAGACTGACGGTCCATTCCTTCGAAAAGTCTAACATAGGCGTTGTCTTACCCGCCTTGCCGTACTCGATGGCCTCCTTAATCTGAGCCGGTGTCAGATGAACCAGCATTGCCTCGGCCCGGGTACATAAGACCAGGCACACAAAGGCTATAGCAAAAAACGTCGTTACTCTGCATAACATGGTCTCTTCTTCTCCAAAGGGGGCTATTTTCGGGCAATATAACACCAGCGCCTATCGGGCGTCAATATATATTAAAGAAGGCGAATGGAAAAAACAAAATATTTCACCTTGACAAATTGATGTTACATGTTAAACTTTAAACAAGTTTGTTTTTAAAAAACACTAAATGGTTCACTTGTTCAACTTTAGGTGGGTGGGGAGATGGCTAACTTTAACACAAAAGCGGTATGTAGTGTAATCGGCATAACGCCGAGGCAGGTTCAGTATTGGGACGAAACCAGTTTTATTAAGCCTTCAATAAGGCAGGCGACGGGCCACGGGAGCAGCAGGTTGTACTCCTTTCTCGACCTGGTGCAGATGCGCGTGGCAAAGACCCTGTTGGATGGAGGGGTCAGTTTGCAGAAGATCAGGAAGAGTTTAGAGTTTCTCAGGGCCCATGCCCCGGAGGTAAAAAACCCGCTCGCAGAGTTGCGGTTTATTACCGACGGCGACGCCATCTTTGTCCTTACAAGGGACAAAGAGAAGATAGTCGATGCCCTGAAAGGCGGCCAGCTGATCTTTAGCATTGCCCTTGGCGATTTAGTGAAGGAATTAAACGGCCAGGTGCAGAAGTTTATTGTCAGGAAGGAAAAGCTGATTGATGTAAGTGGTGTTCAATTCAAGGTGCAGTTGGAATCAGACCCCGAGGGTTCTGGTTTTCTCGCACGGTGTCTCGCAATGAACCATACGTGTATGGGAGAGACTGAGGAACAGGCCCTGGAAATAATGAAGGAGACTTTGCGCAAGGGAATACAGGAACAGGCAAAAGATATGGTAAGCTAGAGTTTAGTGCCGTGGCTTCCCAAAAACTCGTGGCGGTTTTTCTCCTCTTTTCAGAGTCATGAGTACCCTCCTCTAAAGCTGCGGCACTAAATTTTTTTGCTTATATGCGGAGGGGGGGGGGAATTCCCTGAAGAAAACGTTAAGCTTGTAGCGCGACGCAAAAGGCCCCTGAAATCCCTACCGTGTGAGTACCTTTATAGGGTAAGTCGGCACAGGCTGACCGCTGATTTTAAGTGCCCTTTCCCTCATTGCCAGCAACCCCTTTGGAAGTTCGCTTTCCAGAACCCAGGCCATTATTGTATGAGGTACGGGGAAGTTGGGCTCCGCCTCCACCTCCATGGTAAAGACGGTACTCTTGGAGTGTACCGGCTCCAGTTTCCAGTATCCTTTGTACGTCTTCATGTTGCCGGAGTAACTGTCAAAAACAATCCGGTTCGGGGGCTCCTCCTTTATCTCCAACCCCAGGTGCATTGTCAGCGGGAAGTATCTGTACGTCTGTTCCAGGAATACCTTGTCCCCCTTCCTGTCTGCGATGGTGCACTTTTTCAGGTGCGGCACGTACTCGTCCAAGCCTTTGTAATCGGTAAGCACACGCCACAGGATCTTCTGGGGCACCTCTACAAACAGAGAGACCTTCAGCTTGATGGGCCACGAGCCGGAGGTTTTTTCTTTGATTATCACCAGCTGGCCCCTCTTAGGTGAATCATCCGCCGCGCCCTGCGCCTGGGTCTGGCCCTTCTTATGTGAATCATCCGCCGCGCCCCGCGCCTGAGAGGGAAGTAAGAGTATGCAGAGGAGAAAGATAAGGAGCCGGGGCGGTCGTGGCGAGTACTGCTTGAGTGACATGGTTGTGGCTCTTTTACAAGTGTTAATCCTGCGCCCCCTCACGGTCAAAAAAGATAATACCCCTTTTCTCGCCACCGTGTCAAGGTCCAGGAGAGCGGGCTCGCCCTTAAGGTTATTTTGTGTGTGTCCTTTCCCGTTGCGCGCACGGTATTGCGGCAGTAGAATACCGTTTTGTTTCAGGAGAGCCTGACACATGGCCATCAAAAAAGCGGTCATTGCCTTCGGCGGTAACGCAATCCTTAAGCAGGGGGAGAGGGGAACCATCCGGGAACAGCTCACGCACTGCCGTGAGACATGTGACGCGCTGCTTGACATCGTAGGCACGGGGTATGAGCTTGTTATAGTGCACGGCAACGGCCCCCAGGTGGGCAACATGCTCCTGCGCGCGGAAGGGGTGCGCGGAAAAGTGCCGGAACTGCCCCTTGACGTCTGTGTCGCCGCGACGCAGGGTACGATGGGGTTTATGCTTGAGATAGAGATGCGCAACCGGTTGAAGGAACGCGGGCTTGACAAAGAGGTGACCACGCTTATGACCCAGGTGGTCATTGACCCCGACAGGGAGAGGTTCGAACATCCCACGAAACCTGTAGGACCGTTTTACGACGAAGAACGTGCCGGGGAACTGAGGCGCGAAAGGCACTGGGATATTGTAGAAGACAGCCACAGGGGATTTCGCCGTGTTGTAGCTTCACCAAGACCGGTCGAGATACTGGGAATCGAGACAATCCGGTCGCTTATTAACAAGCGACACATCGTTATCGCGGCAGGCGGGGGCGGCGTACCCGTCCTGAGAAGAAACGGCGAACGTCTTAGCGGCGTAGAGGCGGTAATTGACAAGGACTATACGGCCGGTCTGATGGCACGTGAGGTGGGGGCGGAGCTGTTAATCGTCCTTACCCGTGTGGAGAGTGTGTGCGTAAATTTTGGTGGTCCTGATGAAAAACCCCTGCGGCGCATCACCACCGCCGAGGCCAGGGACTATCTTGCGCGGGGTGAATTCCCGGCGGGTAGTATGGCCCCAAAGATTTCCGCGGCCCTTGAATTCGTAGAGGCAACGGGCCATCAGGTGTTGATAACCGCCGCCGGGACTCTCAAGCCCGCCATGGACGGTCTCACCGGCACCAGGATAGTAAAGGGCAGTTAGTACGCACAGCAGCATCAATTTAGAGCTTCTTCGGCACCTTCAGTGCATCAGAACGACGTTTTTGGGAATCTTCGCAAGGGTTTTCATATCATGAAAAAAGACCGGGTTATAATCATGGGCGCGGCGGGCAGGGATTTCCATAATTTTAACCTTTGCTTCCGCAAAGACCCGGAAAACTCGCGGGTGGTCGCCTTTACCGCCGCGCAGATACCCGGAATAAGCCGCAGGAGGTATCCCCCCTCCCTCGCGGGTAAACACTACCCGCGCGGAATCCCAATCTATCCCGAAGAAAGATTGGTTGAGCTTATACGTAAGCATAAGGTGAACAAGGTGGTGCTTGCCTACAGCGACCTGCCGTACGCTGAGGTTATGAAGAAAGACGCGCTGGTGAATGCGGCCGGCGCGGATTTCGTGCTGCTTGGACCTGCCGGGACCATGCTCAAATCAAAAAAACCCGTGGTCGCCGTCACCGCCGTTCGCACGGGCTGCGGCAAGAGCTCTACTACCAGAAAGATAGCGGGACTCTTGAAAAAAATGGGCGTGCGTCCCGTAGTGGTGCGTCACCCCATGCCATACGGCGACCTTGAGAAACAGACCTGCCAGCGTTTTGTGAACTACGATGACCTGGACCGCCATAACTGTACCATCGAAGAACGGGAGGAGTACGAACCGCTGATAGACAGGGGTTTCACGGTCTATGCCGGTGTGGACTACGGCAAGATACTCAGGCGCGCGGAGCGTGAGGCCGACGTGATTATCTGGGACGGGGGGAATAACGACTTCCCGTTCTTCCGTCCTGATTTATATATCACGCTGGTCGACCCCCACCGTCCCGGACACGAGGTCTCGTACTATCCCGGCGAGATAAACCTGAGAAGCGCCGACGTGATTATTATTAACAAGATAAAGACCGCCAAAAAGAGCGGGGTAAGACAGGTGGAAAAAAACATCCGTGAGTGCAACCCCGGTGCCGTGGTTATCCACGCGAGCCTTGCCATAACCATAGACTGCCCGGAGTGCGTGGAGCGTAAGAAGGTGCTTGTGGTGGAGGACGGCCCCACGCTCACCCACGGCGGGATGGCCTACGGCGCCGGCACGTTCGCGGCGAAGAGGTATAATTCCCGCATAGTAGACCCCCGGCCCTGCCTGACAGGTTCACTCAAAAAAGTTTTCCGGCAGTACCCGCATCTGTCCAAGGTCCTGCCCGCCATGGGCTACGGGCCGAAACAGCTTGAGGAACTGCGCCGGGTCATAGACTGCGTGAGGTGCGACGCCGTCATATCCGCCACCCCCACCGACCTCTCACGTATTATAGACTGCAACAAACCTATCGTCCGCGTGGACTACAAGCTTGAGGAAATAAAGGGCCCCGGCCGCCCCGGCCTCAGAAAGGTCCTGAAGGAGTTTCTTGCCCGCCACGGATTGTAAGGTTGTGGCATAAGCCTGTGACTGCCTGTCTGAAATAAAGTATTTCTCAAATGTGTTTGTTTCAGTATAATACCCCTCTTTTACCGCTTTTTATGTCTTCTTCCCCCGTAGTTTTTCGAGCGGCGACAGGAGGATATACACGCATGCTGATGACGTTATGTCATATTATATAGATGCATTAGTGAAGGTCCTGAAGTGCAGCACAAAGCCTGGATTCGCGTATTGTTTGTACGAAGTGATTATGTCCGGGTTTATTAGGGACGTAAATGATGATGAACCCACTTCTCACTGTTAAGTCGGAAGAAGAGGCAAGGGAGACCCTGAGCCGCAACCTGGAAGAAATTCGCTCAAGGATAGACGCCGCGTGCGCCTGTTCAGGGCGTGACCCGGAGTCCATAAAGCTTGTACTCTCAACCAAGTACGTTGATGCAAGTGTCGTAAGGCTGCTCTATAAGCTGGGTGTCAGCGACGTGGGCGAGAACCGCATACAGGATACGCAGCAAAAACAAGAACTCCTGTCGGACCTCCCCGTCAGGTGGCACATGTTCGGCCACCTGCAACGCAACAAGGTGAAAAAAGCCCTGAAATTTTTTGAGCTGATACACTCGGTCGAGAACCTGCCGCTGGCGGAGGAGATTGACAAGGTCTCGCGGGGCATGGGCAGGCGGACAAAAATCCTGGTAGAGGTCAACGTCAGCGGTGAGCCGCAGAAATACGGGCTCAGGCCGGAGGAGACTTCGGCTTTTATGGAAAAACTCGGCCCCATGCGGGGCATTCAGGTGCTTGGCCTCATGGCAATGACCCCGCTTATGGAGATAGACGACGTTGATACGGAGCTCTGCAGGGGCATCTTCCGTGGCCTCAGGCAGCTATCAGAAGACATAGAAGGAACTGGTATAGAGAATATAAAGATGCAGTACCTCTCGATGGGCATGACACAGGACTTTGAGATAGCGGTGGAGGAGGGGTCAAACCTCTTAAGGATTGGTTCCGCCGTGTTCAGGGGAATTTAGCAAAAATTTTTTCGATGCCTGCAATAGAGCTGAAAAAGACTTCGGAAGGTATTGTCATCCCTGTAAGGGTGCAGCCCGGCGCAAAAAAAAATAGCATAGTGGGCGAGTGGGCCGGGAGGCTCAAGCTGCAGGTGACAGCGCCGCCTGAAAAAGGCAAGGCGAACGACGCGGTGGTAAAGCTGCTTGCAAAAGTCCTCGGAGTTCAGAGGTCAAGCGTCCGCATCGTCTCCGGCGGGTTGTCCCGCGACAAGAAGGTCTTGGTTCAGGGTATAAGTTCAGAAAAGGATTTTTTAGAAGTTCTATACCGGAAGTGATAAATGGGCAAAGATTATAAAGCCACTCTAAACCTCCCCGTCACAAAGTTTCCCATGAAGGCGGACCTCGTCCGCAGGGAGCCTGAGATACGGAAGAAATGGGACGAAGAGGACCTCTACGGACAGATACGCAGGGCCGGGAAGGGTAATAAGAAGAAAAAGTATATAGTCCACGACGGCCCCCCGTATCCCACGGGCGACCTCCATATAGGCACCGGGCTTAACAAGACCCTGAAGGACCTGATTGTAAGGTACAAAACTATGCGGGGTTATGATTCCCCCTTTGTCCCCGGCTGGGACTGTCACGGGCTCCCCATAGAGCACAGGGTGATGCAGTCGCTTACAAAGGGCAGGGACCCGAAGGAGCTGGACAAGCTGCTTGAGAAGGCGAGGGACGAGTCCACGAAGACCGGTCAGCTCAGTAAAGAGACAAAGAAGATGCTCGCCTCTTTACTGGTTCCGGAGGAAAAGGCCGGGGCTCCGGAGGCCCACGTAGCCGATAAGCCCACGATACGCAGGCTCTGCAGGCATTATGCCGAACTCTACGTCAACCTCCAAAGGGCACAGTTCAAGGCCCTCGGCGTATCGGGAGACTGGGAGAACCCGTACCTGACGACAGACGCCCAATACGAAGCCGCGGTTATCGACACGTTCGGGAAACTGGTAGAGGGCGGGTATGTCTACCGCAGTCTGAAACCGATCCACTGGTGCACGCACTGCGAGACCGCGCTGGCCGAGGCGGAACTGGAATATGCCGATAAGACCAGCCCGTCTATTTTTGTAAACTTAAGACTCACGGACAGCGTCGCCGACCTCTTTAAGGGCGTTGAGTCCGGAGAGGACGTAGGCATACTGATATGGACCACGACCCCCTGGACCATACCCGCGAACATAGCCGCCGCCGTCCACCCTGATTCGCACTACGCCGCCGTGCGGTACACGAATCCGCTTAATGGGAAAAAGGTGGTTAGCGTCATGGCCCGGAGCCTCGTGGAACCGGTCATGGAGAAGCTGGGCGTAACAGACTACCAAACACTTGACACGGCTACCGGGAGTGAACTTGAGGGCAGGAAATACAATTCCCCGATAAGGGACGTGGAGGGCGCGATAGTCACCGCGGACTACGTCAGTCTTAAAGAGGGTACGGGCTGCGTCCACACCGCGCCCGGTCACGGGCAGGATGACTACCAGACGGGACTCAAATACAAGCTGCCCATCTTCAGCCCCGTGGATGGCAGAGGCAGGTTCACAGACGAGGCGGTGGACTTCATACAGGGCCAGGAGGTATACGAGGCGAATCCCCGCATAGTCGAGAGGCTTGAGGAGCTGGGCCTGCTGGTCAGCAAAACATCGCTACAACACTCGTACCCGCACTGCTGGAGGTGCAAGCAGCCGGTAATATTCCGCGCGACGAAGCAGTGGTTTATAAAGCTGGACCATAATGACCTGAGGGGCCGCGCGCTGAAGGCGGTAGAAGACACCCGGTGGGTGCCCGCCTGGGGCATGGAAAGAATGCACGGTATGATTAACCAGCGGCCCGACTGGTGCATCTCTCGTCAGAGGGCCTGGGGTGTCCCCATACCAGCGTTTCACTGCGAGGACTGCGAAGAGATACTGATGACACCGGAGACGGTCAACCGCGTCAGGGATATTTTTCGTGAAAAGGGTTCGGACAGCTGGTTCCTCCTCGATGCGAGGGAGTTCCTGCCGCCGGACGTGACCTGCGAGAAATGCGGCGGTAAAAATTTTAAGAAGGAGATGGACATATTCGACGTGTGGTTTGAGTCAGGCTCCAGCCACCACGCCGTACTCCACGGCAACCGCGAACTCGCCTTCCCGGCGGACGTCTATCTGGAAGGCACCGACCAGCACCGCGGTTGGTTCCAGCTCTCACTGCTCCCCTCCATAGGGGCCTGGGGCGCCGCACCGTTCCGGACGGTGGTTACCCACGGCTTCGTGGTGGACGAGAAGGGCGAAAAGATGTCAAAATCGCTGGGCAACTTCATCTCGGTCGAAGACGCCCTCGAACGGTTCGGGGCCGATATTATCCGGCTCTGGGCCTCGTCCCAGGACTACAGGCAGGACATAAATACGTCCGTGGCGCTTATGGCCCGCATGTCGGACGTCTACAGGCGGATAAGAAACACCTTCCGCTACCTGCTGGGCAATCTCGATGACTTTGATCCAAGGACCGACAGTGTAGACTATGCCGAACTCCCGGAGATAGACCGATGGGCGCTGAGCAGGACACAGGGGCTGGTCGAGTCCGTGACACGGGCATTTAGAAATATGGAGTTCCACAAGGTGCACCACTCGATACACAACTTCTGCGCCGTTGATATGAGCGCCTTCTATCTCGATATACTGAAAGACAGGCTCTACACCGCGGGCAGGAAATCAACCGAACGCCGCGCCGCACAGACCGCCATGCACCATATACTGCACACGCTGGTAAAACTCTCGGCGCCTATGCTGGTACACACCTCGGAAGAGGTCTGGTCGTTTATAGAAGAGGCCAACAGGGACGAACCGGCCACCAGCGTGCACCTCACGACCTGGCCGGAACCAAAGAAGGAATGGATGGACAAGGAACTTGACGCGCGCTGGGAATCGCTTATGAGGATAAGGGAGATTGCCAACCGTTCGATAGAATGTAACCGCGCAAAGAAGCGCATCAGGAGTTCGCTTGAGGCGTCGGTCAGCCTATACACCACGGACGATAAGACCCATAAGCTGTTAAAGAGCTACGAGGATTTTCTTCCGACGCTTTTTATTGTATCCGAGGTAAAATTATTTGCCGTGCCCCCGCCAACGGAACTTGCAGAGCCGGAACGCGAAGGCGCATTTTCACAGATACCACCTTGGGACGACGTTCCGCTGGATAAGATTATCGAAAAAATCCCATCCGACCTGCGTCCGCGGGAGGGCACTACTGGAGCACAACAGGCCGCCACAGAAAAGGTCACCGCGTGGTCCGAGAAGTGTACCAACCAGAAATGTGAGAGGTGCTGGAATTTTTTGCCGAGCGTTGGCCAGGAAGCAAAACACCCTACCCTCTGCTCAAGGTGTGTTGGTGTGGTAGAGGCGATGTAACTGCCAGACAAGAAGTACTGTAGGGGCACGTTGCAACGTGCCCCTACTTTTAGCTCGATAAATCGAGCAGCTACAATTTCGGTTTGTGGTTGTGTTGTGGTTTTTACCTGTAGCTGCCCTATTTATGGGGCGTGTATGTTTGTAGTGCGTCGAGGCGTGACTTATTTACTACTTATTTGCGCCCGGGCGAGGTTGTCAAGGAGTTTCCGGGCGCTGGTCATTCCGGGTTTAATCCGCAGTGCGAGCTGAAGGTGTTCTTTGGCGTGGTCGTAGTCGCCCTGTTCGTTGTAATAGCGTCCGAGGAAATAGTGCGCGCCCACGTAGCCGGGTTTTAGCTTCACGGATTTTTCCAGTTGTTCTATCGCCAGGTCGTACTCCCCCTTGTGGCCGTAACAGAGGCCAAGGAAATAGTACGCGGCTTCATAATCGGGGCGGAACCTTATGGCGTTCTCAAACTGTGCTATCGCCCGGTCGTACTGCCCCCGGTCGCCGTAACAGATACCGAGGACGCAGTATGCGCCCGCGTCATCGGGCTTAAACCTGAGGCCCGTCTCCAGCAGTTTTATGGCCTTGCCATACTGTGCCTTCTCTGAGTAGTGAAGGCCGAGCTGAAGGTACGCGTCGGCAAAACCCCTAAAATCAGGCTTGATTCTGACGGCGTCCTCGTACTCTTTTATCGTCAGGTCATACTGGTTGTCTAACAGATATATCTTGCCCAGGACGTAATGTACGTCTGCGTTCCCCGGGTTAAATTCTATACCCGCCTTTAATTTCTCTATGGCCTGAGTATACTGCCCCTTTATGGCGTACTGTTCGGCGAGCAGGATATGGGCCTTCGGGTCGGCCGGTTTTATTGTTATGGCCTGTTCGTACTGTTTTGTGGCCTGTTCAAACTGGCCCCTTATGGCGTACTGTTCACCAATCCTGTTGTGTGCCTCTACGAAATCGGGTCTTAGCTCGATCGCCTCCTGATACTGCTCCATGGCCAGGTCGTGTCTTCCTTTCCTGGCGTATATACTGCCAAGGGCGAGGCGCGCGTCTGCGTCGTCGGGGTACAGCCTTAAACCCGCCTTTAGCTGTCCCATTGCCAGGTCATAAAGCCCTTTGCCGGCGTATGACAGGCCGAGGTTATAGCGGTAATTCGCGTTGTCAGGCCTGAGGGCCACGGCCTTCTTATATTCCTTAATCGCCTCGTCCTGAAGGCCCTTCGTGTCGTAGGCGAGTCCGAGGTTATAGCGCAGCGTTGCATCGTCGGGTATAAGCAGTACCGTCTCCTCGTACTGCTCTATCTCAAGGTCATACTGGCCCGTCTCTCCGTAGGCCGCGCCCAGGTTAACGTATGCGTCTGCCAGTTCGGGGTTCAGCCTGATGACCTCTTTGTATTGCTCTATGGCCTGTTCGTAGAGACCCTTCTCCGCGTAGGCGAAACCGAGACCAAAATACGCCCACTCACTATCGGGTTCCTGCATAATGGCCTCGCGGAACTCGATTATCGCGGGGTCAAGCTGGCCGTCTTCCAGGAAAGACACACCTGCCTCGTAATGCCGCAGGGCCTGGGAGCCGCTGTCATTGCCCGGCGACGTCTCTGCATGGACCGCAACCGCCGCGAGCAGGAGAAATACAAGAGCGATGGAGGAAATAAGGGCAGGAAGTCTACGAGAATTTTTTGGTGGGGGACCATTTGAATCGGTCCTACCCGGATATTTGTATACTTTCATAAGGGAGATTACACGTTGTGTACCGCCACCCTGCCGGGAAGTATAATACCATAATCACCAGAAATCAAACGAAAAGTTAGTAAATAATCAGGTAATTTACTGCACGGGCCTGTGTATGTCGTTTTGACGCTAATGATGTGTCGTCTCCAGCCGGGCGATGCGGGTGAACATGTTCTCTACCAGCAGGTTTATGTTGGCGTTGCGCCGAAGGGCTTCGAGTGAGTATTTTATCTCATCCATTATGTCCGTTATGGTTCCCATGGACAGGCGGCCGGCCTTCGCCTGTATCCTGTCCCGCTCGTCGCTGTTGAATAGCCCGGCAACCTCTTCCGCCCCGGCCTTACACAGGAGTATGTCTCTGTAGTATTCCAGCATGACGCACATCCATATCCTCAGACGTGAACGTCTTGCCTCAAGCCCCTCGTCTTTTTCACCGGGGCACCAGTCCAACACCTCCTGGGAGATGGAGAAATTGTCTTCTATGTGCAGCGAGAACAATCTCTCGATGAGTCTTTTTCTCCTGGTGATGGCGTCTTCCTTGAGCAGGTTCGCGGCACGTCCCATGCTGCCGCAGGAGGCCGCGGTAAGCCATTCGAGCCCGTCGCCCTCCACGCCGAAATTTTCTGTAATCAGCCCCTTGAGCGTGCCCGGGTCGATGGGGTGGAATCTTACCAGTTGGCAGCGTGATATGATAGTCCGTGGCAGTCGCGGCGGGGAGGTGGTCGTTAGCAGGATGACTACACCGGGGGGAGGTTCCTCCAGGGTCTTAAGCAGGCAGTTAGCGGCCTCAGAACTCATCCGTTCGGCGTCTTCAATCACAAAGACCCTTCGCTTGGCCTCGACGGGTTTAAGTGCCGCGAGTCTCTCCAACTCCTGTATGGAGGCGATTGTTATTACCTTATACCCGGCGGTAATCCACGACAGGTTTGGGTTTCTGCCGGTGTCTACGCCCCTGCATGATTCGCACGTGTCGCAGGCGTCGCTCCTTCCCTCCTGACACAGTAGCGCCTTGGAGAGTTCTCTGGCGAAGAGGGCCTTGCCCACGCCCTCCGGGCCGTGGAACATGTAGGCGTGTGCCAGCCGCCCTCTGGACAGGACGCTCTGGAAGCTGGCGACTACGTGGGACTGGGACAAGATTTTTTTGAAGGACATGTTTTGTATAACTTTACACGATACAGTACGAACTTCTTACAAACGGCCCTGAAAACACCTCCGGGAAACCCAACTCCCTGGCCGTCTCCCCAAACTCCTCAAATTCCTCCGGTGTCAGAAATCTGTCTACGGGCAAATGGTTTCTTGACGGTCTTAGATACTGCCCGATTGTCACAGTGTCACATCCTGCGTGGAGAAGGTTTTCGAGGACTTTGAAGACCTCTTCTTTTTTTTCGCCCAGACCCAGCATGAGCCCGGACTTGACGCGTATATTTTTACACCCTTTACGCGCAAAATCAAGCACACGGAGACTTCTGTTGTAATTGGCCTCAGGTCTGACCCCGGGATAAAGTCTGGGCACGGTCTCGACGTTGTGGGTAAAAACGTGCGGCCCTGCCTCCAGCACCCTGAGTACGTCGTCCCGCGCCCCCCGGAAATCAGGCACCAGTACCTCTATTCTTAACCCGTTACATCCCTCCTTAAGGGCGAGTACTATCCTGCTGAAGTGCGCGGAACCTCCGTCAGGCAGGTCATCCCTGGTGACGGAGGTGACTACTACGTGGTCGAGACCCAGAAGCCTTGCGGCCCGGACAAGCCTCTCGGGTTCGTCTTCTTCCCCTTTGATGTCTTCAGGCCGTCCCTTCTTTACGCCACAAAAACCACAGTTACGGGTACAGGTGTCACCGAGGACGAGAAAAGTGGCCGTGCCCCTTGCAAAACACTCCATCATATTTGGGCATAATGCCTCCCGGCAGACCGTCTTCAGCCTGAACTCCTCCAGCGCGCGGACAACCCTGGCCGTCGAGCCGCCTGATATCACCCTTTTTTTTAGCCAGGGCGGCAGCCTGGTGATGGCGCGGTTAGAGGGTGACAGGCTTTTCATGTTTGGCTCTACTATTTCTGATAATCTTACATACCCCTGCCAAGAAGTTTTCTGGCCGCCTCTGCGAGGGATTCTGAAAAGCTGGGGTGAACGGGCATACTGGCGGCCAGGTCCTCCAGGCGCGCGCCTGTCTTAACGGCCAGTGCCGCCTCCCCGATTAGAAAACTGGCGTATGGTCCTAACATGTGGACACCCAGTATCTTATGCGAAGACGCCTCCACTGTCAATTTTACAAAACCACCTGTGTCGGCTGAGACCCAGGCCTTGCTCAGTTGTCTGAACTCGAAGATGCCCGTCTTTACGTTGAGCCCCGCCTCGCCGGCCTCACGCGCACCAATCCCCACCGCGGCAACCTCGGGCTGGGTAAAGACACAGCGGGGTATTGTCCGGTAATCCATTTTCGAGTCAAGACCGAGGGCGCTTTCCACCGCTACCACACCCTGCCGGTGCGCCACGTTGGCCAACTGGCCCCTGGCCGTAACGTCTCCCGCCGCATAGACGTCAGGTATGCTGGAAAGACAATGCTCGTCGACCTCGACGTGCCCCCGCTCATTAATGCGGACGCCGGTGTCCTCAAGGCCCAGGCCGCTCGTGTTTGGCGACCTTCCCGTACACACCAGGAGTTTCTCCGCAGTCAAGACCTCACCCGCGACATGCACACAGACACCTTCTTCCTTCACGTCAGGGTCAGCCACCGATTCGCCCGTCATGACCCTTATCCCGGACCGTGTAAATTCCTTTGCGAGGGCCTTACCAATGTCTGCATCCATGTCACCCAGCAGGTGGTTCAGGCATTCTATCAGGATGACGTCCGAGCCAAATTCATTGAATATGTACCCAAACTCACAGCCTATGTAGCCGCCGCCGACGATTATGATGCTTTTTGGTATCGACTCGAAACGCAGTGCGTGGTCGCTTGTCACCACCCTGTGGCCGTCCACCGGCAGGGCCGCGTGTTCGACGGGGGAAGAGCCCGTTGCCAGAATTATCCTGGCGGCCTTTAGCGACCGGAGACCACCATCGGAAAGGACTACCTCCACCTCGTTTTGTCCCTTGAGTCTGCCCCTGCCGCTGACGACTTCCACTCCGGACTCGTTGTAAAGGTCTTGCATGCCCTTTCTGAGGGCGTTTACCACCCGGTCTTTTCTGGCCAGGATTCGATTAAAATCGAAGCTTGCCCCTTTTGTATCAATACCCCAGTCACGCGCCCTCTTTATTTGTGAAAAGATGCCGGCACTCCTTAGAAGCATTTTTGTGGGTATACACCCTCTATTGAGGCATACACCACCGAGCCGGTCCCGCTCAACCACACACACGCCTTGCCCCAGTTGGGCGGCGCGAATCGCGGCGGCCATGCCAGCGGGCCCGGAGCCTAATATGACGAAGTCAAGCATACACAACCTCTTATTATTTAATATCTTACGGCAAAGGTAAAGAGCGTGTCTAGCAGCCCATGTCTTGGAGGTTTGATGATTATACTTACCACTAAAAATCTTGTCAAGGACTTGCCCGGCAGGGCACGTTTCCGGCGTACGGCGCCTGGTTCAAATTTCGTCAGATGTTGCTATGTCTTTAAATTATAATTAGATAAAACACTGACAAACTAAAGTTTTCCTCTTGACTTGACGCATTATTTTGTTATATTTTCGGGGTTAACTAATAGGTGAACCTGCCCAAGGCTGCGGTATCTTTGCCTTTCGGCCGGTAGGGGTGGCGAAGGTGCTTAATTGTTTGGGGAGGTTGTGTGTCTGCTGGGTTGAAAGCCATTCCTGTCGCCGTTTTTCTTATGGTCTGTGTCTTGGGTTGTGCCCGCACAAAGCTCGAACCCCTCACCTCGCGTGTTGAGGTTGAATCTCCTGTCGTCTTTGAAGGCGTGGAGCTGACAGACTTGCCTGTGCTTCGGGTAGAAGACAAACCGAAAAAACCACCGCCGGAAAAGCTATACACACTCTCGGTCAGGAACGCAGATATCAAAGACGTCCTTTTAAGCTTCTCCAGGGAGAGTAAGGAGAATATCATAGTAGACCCCGACGTGCGTGGTAAGGTTACCGTGGACCTCAAGAACGTAACGCTTACCCAGGCCTTTGACGCGCTGTTGATACCCCTCAATCTGGAATACCACATGGAGAGCGGCTTCGTACGGATATCCAAACCAAGGATGATGACCCGCCTGTTTCGCATGAACTATATTATGACGATACGACGGGGCTCGCGGGGAATGACTGTGGATATCGCCAGCAATCTTGGCACTACCAGCAGTAGGGGTGGAACGACGGGAACCACGGGAACGACGGGAACCACCACGGGGGGAACCACCAGGGGCACGACGGGCAGCAGCGTCAGTGGGACTGAGTCTCAAGATATCTTTAGAGAGCTTGAGAACGGGCTTTATGCATTAGGACTTGAAAGTGAGGACGAGGACGTAAGCAGAGGCAGCGCTACGGGCGGTGGTGCCGTTGGTACTACACGTACACGTACACGTACACGTACCGGGAGGGAAGAAGGGGGCGGGCGCGAGGAAGGCTATTATGGCCACTTTTCTATTAACCGCCAGGCGGGTATAATACTGATAACTTCCTACCCTGACATCATTGCAAAGGCCGCAGAACTCATCGAGGCCGTAGAGGGCAGTGTCCAGCGGCAGGTCCTGATACAGGCTAAGATAGTGGAGGTAACGCTCAACGATAAATTTAGTTATGGAATTGACTGGAAGGTGCTGTTTGACCCCAGAGGGGATAAAAGTTATAAAAAGCCTGCCATGGTCAGTCAGACAGGTCTTACAACATGGGCGGGGATGGAGGCGGCCTTAGACGGTGGTTTTAATAATTTCACGATGCACACCGGCGCCCTTAAAATCATTATGGAGGGGCTCAGGGAACAAGGTGACGTAAAGGTCCTCTCCAGCCCAAAAATATCTACCCTGAATAACCAGACGGCGGTAATAAGGGCCACGACACAGCAGACCTTTTTCAGTACGAGTACTGCTTTTATCGCGACAACGGGGACCGGGGCATCAACACCGACAACGCAAATAGAGAAGCAAACTTTTGATATAGGTGTTACACTAGACGTTACACCGCAGATAAGCGCGTCAGGCATGATTACTATGAACATACACCCGGCCGTTACTGAGCTCAAGGACACGACTACCTTCACGGTCGGCTCAGGTGATGATCAGCAAAAGGCCACGGCTCCCGTCTTAACCATCAGGGAGACAGACACCGTGGTAAGGGTAAGGGACGGGGAGACCATCGTAATCGGCGGTCTTATGCAGGACAGGAAAAAAGTCGAGGAAAGGAGAGTCCCTCTCCTCTGGAAATTACCCGGCATAGGCAAGTTGTTTACATCAAGAATAGAGGAAATAGAGAAGACCGACCTGGTGATATTCCTGACACCCACCATTATGCTGGGTGAGCGCGTGGAGAACTTCTCTACAGAGGAGGCGGAACGGCTGGAGATGGTAAGGCGCTTCTAACCCGTTTTGGGGGAGGTACATGTATCTAGAATTCTTCGGACTTAAAGAAAAACCCTTCAGTCTCACCCCGGACCCCAAATATTTCTTCCTGAGTGAAACCCACAAAACCAACCTGGATCTTTCTCTCTACGGTATAAAGACGAGGGAGGGTTTTATCGTCATAACCGGGGCCATCGGCACGGGTAAGACCACCATGTGCCGGATGATTCTGGAGAAGATGGACAGGAAGACACACTCCGCGCTCGTACTGAACCCCTTCATCTCCGAAGACGAACTCCTTGAATCCGTCCTCCACGACTTCGGGATAACGTTAAAAAGCACCGGGAAAAGTACTAAACAGGAGATGATAAATCAGCTGAACCAGTTCCTGTTGAATGCCCTGAAAGGCGGCGAGAATGCGCTGCTTATAATTGACGAGGCGCAAAACCTGCCGCTGCCGGTACTGGAGCAGATAAGGATTCTATCCAACCTTGAGACGGAAAAGGAGAAGCTCCTGCAGATTATACTGGTCGGGCAGCTTGGTCTCATGCGGCTTCTGCAGTCTTCAGAGCTCAAGCAGCTTGACCAGCGGATTTCCGTCAAGTGTCAGCTTAGCCCGTTAAAGAAAGAAGAAATACCAAAATATATTGAACATCGTCTCATGGTGGCGGGTTCCAAGGGACAGATAAATTTCACTCCAAAGGCCCTGGCCGTCATACACGAATACTCCCTGGGTATCCCCCGTATGATAAACCTTATCTGTGACAGGGCGCTCTTGGGCGCATACACCTTGCAGACTACAGATATATCAAAGGAAGTCGTAGTAAAGGCGGTTCAGAATCTTAAATTACAAAGGAAGGAGCCGAAGATGACACTTCCAGGAACAGCTCCAAGCGGCAAGCCAATGGTCAGAATGCCCATCCTTATTGCCGGAATAATCGCTGTTGCTTTCGCAATAGGCTTCCTCATCTACATGAATATCTTAGGGCTGAATGAGCGCCGGGCCAAAAGAAACATAGAACGTCAGTATGCCCAGCTCAAGGTGAGCCGGCAGATAGAAAGGGCCAGGACGGAAAACGAAGTACTCGAACTTCAAGACCAGATAAAGGAATTGAAGGCCAGACCGGTTGCCACACCCGAGACACCCGCGGTAGCTATACCTGAGGCGTGGAAAGGTTCCTCCACGATTTTCGTGGGTGTGTTTGATGAAAGGCTGCCTGCCGTGGAAAAGGTAAAGGGCATGCGCGGGGTGAAACAAAAGGCCCACATCATCGGTATCGGCACCGAAGAAGGGGGACGAAAGTATCTACTGGTGCTTGGCAACTTCAAAGATGAAGAAGAAGCCGTTGGTGTACTGGATGAGCTGCAGATACAGGGAGAACTTCTTGATGCCGAGGTGATGCCGTTCACTGAGGTGCTTAAAGTAAAGTAGGCACTTACTCAAGTCTATGAGCAGGATATTAGACCAACTTAAAAGTGCGCGAGAAAACAAGAAGGCGCCTTTACCGAATATTGACGGCGCCTCTTTAGATACGGTAATTGAATATAATACTCCAAGAAAATCCAGGAGGCCGGGCCTTAAGAGGTTAATAATCATATTATGTGCCAGTATAGGATTTATTCTTATTGCCGTCTTCACGGCGCTGCAGTTGATTGCGCAAAATGAACATATCACCCCTTCCGGCGTTTCATCGGCGGTACAAACTACAGGGCAGGCGGGCCGGGAGGTTCTTGCCGGCTCTCCTTCGTCAAAGGCGGACTGGCAGAAACTGGCTTCAAAAGAACTCGCGGCGAAAAAGGCGGAAACGCTTCCTATAGAGATATTATCCATAGAGAGTATAGATGAAGGCCCTGTTATAGAAGAGATAGAGCTCGGACCCGCCCCACCTGAGATAGAGGCCGTCGAACTCGAAATTATACTTGTGGAGGAAGAAGCGGAAAAGGCCCCTGCTAAGGCGATAGAGATAGAGGATATCGAGTTGGGGCCTGCACCTGCCGCACATCTGGAGATAGAGGTCGTCGAACTCGAAATTATACCTGTGGAAGAAGAAGCGGAAAAGGCCCCTGCTGCCGTAGTAGAGATAGAGACTGTCGAACCGAAACCCACACCTGCCGCACCTCCGGAGACCGAGGTGGTGGAGCTTGCACCGGCACCGCCCAAGGCGGTTAAGCCAGAGAGAGTGGAGCCTCCACGTATAGAAATAAAGGTTAAGGAAGCTGTCGTGGAGGGCAGAGCTGCTGAAGAGGCCACGCTTGTTGAGGCACCGCCTACCGTGGTGATGGAAGAGCAGGAGGTCAGCGAAGCTCTACTCGTACCGGTATCGCCCCGCTTGCCGCCAAAGGTGGCGAGAGCTCCACGTATAGAGATAAAGACCACACCGCAACCTGTGCCCGCACCTGAACCCACAAAACCCTCCCCTCCCGTAAAGGTGTTTGAAGACACCACGGTGGAAATACCACCTCCGGCCGTTGCAAAAGCGCCCACACCTCCGGCTGTGGTCCCTGCTCCTGCACAGCCTGAAGAGGAAGCCGTACCTGAAGAGGAGATGGTGTTTCCGCAAAAAACCCTTGCGAAACTTGAGCAGTTTAAACGGGCAGTTTTCTATCAGAAAAGCGGAGAATTAAAAAAGGCCAGAAGTCAGTATCTGGAGATAATAAAACTCGATCCCATGGACCCTGAGACGCACAATAACCTGGGTTCAATCTACCAGGCGTGGGGAGACCTGGATAGCGCAATAAGTGAATACAGAAAGGCCCTGCTCATAAGACCCAATTACTATAAAGCACGCAACAACCTCGGGGTAGCCCTTTACAAACAGGGCAATCTTCAGGCGGCCCTGCGAGAATTTAGAATCGCGACCGACGCCAACCCCAGAGACATACAGAGCCTTACAAACCTTGGTGTCATATCAAAGAAACTGGAACAGCCTGGCAGGGCCCGTCAGTTCTTTGAAAAGGCACTATCCATAGACCCTTCGCACGCGGAGGCCCATTATAACCTGGCATTGATACTGGAAGAGAATGAACCCGTCAATGCCATTTTCCACTATCAAAAATTCCTCGAATACTCTGGAGGTCAGTATCCCACTCTGGAGGAACAGGTTATGCAGCACCTGAATAGCCTGACCAGGAAGCCGTGGGGGTAAGTAAAAGAGACTTGACAAATATACGGTTTTTGTGTAGACTTTTCGTGTTCTTTAAAAGAGAACGTCTAGTTGCCGGTGCAGTGTAAAGCCGGCTGCTACTTCCCTTGACGGACGCCTATTCTATAACTTCCTGAAATCAAGGTACAATCAACGCCATTCTGAGGCATTAGAGATAAATCCAGCCGGGTTTTAATTCCTGTAACAATTTTTTATGTTTGACCTATTTATGTAATAAAACCCTTAAGTTTTCGTATCTTTAGTTCTCTCAGGGCCCAATTTATCAAGGCCTTTTAGTACGGAGTGTTATCTTACGCATATGGTGAAGGTGCGCCGGGAGGCGCAGTTCGCGTCACTTATAAAGAGTGTGTGAAAACAAAAATTTAAATTTCCAGAGGCTTAAAACATAAAAAGATTTTGAGAGGATAACTTTTCCCCCGACCTTCTTTCCCGGATTCCCCTTTTGCGAGCTGCATCTTAGAAATCCTGAACTGTATTGGACAATATTATTTAGAAGACGCTGCAATGCCAGAAAGACTTTTTATAATAGACGGCCATTCACATTGTTATCAGGCCTACTATGCAATCTCCGGATTGACCAGTCCGGCTGGAACCCCCGTAAACGCGGTGTACGGTTTTATCGGTATGCTCAGGAAGCTTATCAGGGAGCAGAATCCCGAATACCTGGCAGTGGCTTTTGATTCAAAAGGCCCCACGTTCCGTCATGAAAGTTATGCAGAATACAAGGCGAACAGAAAGGAAACACCCGATGACCTCGAAGTGCAGTTTCCTTTGATCTTCAGGGTGTTGGAGGCCTACGGGATACCCGTCTACTCTTGTGAGGGTTACGAGGGGGATGACGTAATTGGTACACTCGCCAAGCAGGCCTCGAAGAAACATGTGGAGACGCATATCGTTACCGCTGACAAAGACATGGAACAACTTATAGACCCCTACGTAAAGATATACAACGCAAAGAAAGACCGAACCCAGGACCTCGAGACCCTGAAGAAAGAAAAGGGTATTACGCCTGAGCAGGTGAAAGACGTGCTGGCCCTGATGGGAGACAGTGTAGATAACATACCCGGGGTGCCGGGCATTGGCCCCAAGACGGCGGTGGAACTTGTGCAGAAGTGGGGCTCGCTGGAGGGTGTACTGGAGCACCTTGACAGTCTTAACGGCACGAAGCGTATGGAGAAGATCAGGGACAGCCTTCGCTCCTCAGCGCAACAGGCACACACCGCCAAAGAATTGGTGACCATATCCCTGGATGCGCCCGTAGAGTTAGACCTGGAGGCCAGCCGTAGAGACCGTGGAAATGATGACGAACTGAGGAAAATCTTCGAAGAACTCGGCTTCAACAGCCTTCTGGCACAAATGGCTCCCGCGACAGAAGCAAAGAAGACCGATTATCATATCGTAAACACACCGGAGCGATTCAGGGACTTCCTTAAAGAACTGTCGGGACAGGATGTGTTTTCCTTTGACCTTGAAACCACGAGCCTTAACGTTGTGGAGGCCGGAATAGTCGGCCTTTCCTTCTCCTGGAATGAAGATGAGGCGTACTATGTGCCGCTACTGGCACCCGAAGGAGCGGTGACTCTCCCACAGGACGTGCTTGATGACCTGAAGCCGATACTCGAGAACCCGGGAATAAAGAAGATAGGGCAGAATCTGAAGTACGACTGTACGGTCCTCAAGAACTATGACATTGAGCTCAGGGGAATAGCCTTCGACACAATGATTGCCTCTTATCTGATTAATCCCGGGCGCAGGAGACACGGCCTGGATGAGCTGGCAATGCAGTACCTGTCTTATCAGACCACGCCGATAACCGAGCTTATAGGGCAGGGCCGCGGTAAGGAACAGCTTACCATGGACAAAGTGGAGTTGGAGAAAGTGGCGAGATACGCCTGCGAGGACGCGGATGTGGCCTGTTGTCTGGCCCACCGGATGCGTCCGCTCCTGGAGCGAGACGGCCTGTTGAAACTCTTCGAGGAGGTGGAGGTGCCCCTTGTGAGTGTGCTTGCCGATATGGAATATGCGGGGATAAAGGTTGATACCGAGCTCCTGGAAGAAATGTCCGGACATTTGAAGGAAAAACTATCCACGCTTGAAGAAGACATTTTCCATCTGGCAGGAGAGAGGTTTAACGTGGATTCGCCCAAACAGGTGGCCGGGATACTCTTTGAGAAACTGGGCCTCAAGCCCCTTGCGAGGACGAAGACCGGCCCGTCCACGGTCGCCAGGGTACTGGAGACGTTGTCGAAGCAACACCCCCTGCCCGCATTACTGATGGAACGCAGGCAGTTAAGCAAGCTGAAGTCCACGTACGTCGATGCCCTCCCGAGGTTGATAAGCGCCAGGACCGGCAGGGTGCATACGTCCTTTAATCAGACCGCTACGGCCACGGGGAGATTGTCCTCAAGTGAGCCCAATCTGCAAAATATACCCGTGCGCAGCGACCTGGGGAGGCAAATACGCCGCGCTTTTATACCTTCACGCGACGGCCTTATCTTTATGTCCATGGACTATTCCCAGATAGAGTTGAGGATCCTGGCGCATTTCTCCGAAGACCCTGCCCTGATGGACGCCTTCAAGAATGAGCGAGACATTCACGCCTCTGTGGCCTCTGATATCTATGGTGTAGGGCTGGACGACGTGACTCCTGAGATGAGAGGGACGGCAAAGGCCGTCAACTTCGGGATAGTGTACGGGCTCAGCCCGATGGGGCTTTCAAGGGAGGTTGGAATAACGCTGAAAGAGGCCGGTGCGTTTATTGAGTCGTACTTTAAACTGTTTGAGGGCGTCAAGCGCTTCCGCGACAGGGTCATCGAGGAGACGCGGGAGACGGGCTACGTGACCACCATACTCGGAAGGCGGCGGCCCGTTACAGAGATAAGCGCCCAGAATAAACATAAGAGGTCTCTGGCGGAGCGTATAGCGGTTAACACCATTGTGCAGGGTTCGGCGGCAGACCTTATAAAGGTGGCCATGAACAAAACTTGCGCGCGCCTGAAGGAGACGGGACTAAACGCCAAAATGCTCCTGCAGATACATGATGAGCTGCTCTTTGAGCTGCCCGAGAAAGAGCTGGATGCTACCAGAAAAGCCGTAGAGGAGGAGATGACGCAGGCCCTTACACTCCGGGTGTCCATCAGGGTAAACGTAAAGACAGGTAAGAATTGGCTAGAAGCAGAGTGAAACACACTACTATATGCGACCCACGGTAATAGGCATCATGGGTGGTATTGCGAGCGGTAAGACCACTGTGGCAGAGATGCTGGGCTCGTTTGGCGCAAGGGTCATTGACGCGGATGAAATTGGCCATGGATTTTTGGACACGCCGGAGGTTAAGGAAAAGCTGGCTAAAAGATGGGGTAAGGAGATACTGGATGAAGGGGGCGGTGTAGACCGCGACAGGCTTTCCAGGCGGGTCTTCTCTGACGCAGAGGCGCTCAGGGAGTTAAACGATACGCTTCACCCCTTAATACTTGAGGCCATTCACCGGGAGATAGCAGGGGAGGGCGGCAGGATTGTCGTTTTGGATGCCGCACTTCTTCATGAGACGGGGCTTACCGAATTATGTGACTTGCTGCTGTTTGTAGCGGCGGAGAAGAGGGTAAAGGAGGAAAGGGCCGTTAAACAGAGGCGCTGGAGCCCCGAGGAGATAGCCAGGCGGGAACGCTTTCAGGCACCGGTGGAAGAGAAAAGAAAGATGGCCCACTGCGTGATTGACAACAACTTTTCAAAGGAGGAGACACTCAAACAGGTTAAGGAGTTTTTAGACAGGTTTGTTCTATAAGTTAATTTTGGAGGAATGTAATGGCAGTTAAACAACAAAAGAGCGGTACCGCAGTCCAGGAGGTTGCGGAAGAAGTAAAAGAGCCCGTAAAAGAGCCAGTAAAAGAGCCAGTAAAAGAGCCAAAGAAAGGGTCGAGCAAGAAGGAAGAGCTCCATATCCGCGAGCTTCAGAAGATGACCATAAAGGCTCTCCAGGACCTGGCAAGGAAAGAGGGAGTAAAAGAGTTCCACGGTCTTAAGAAACAGGACCTTATCTTCAGGATACTCAAGGACCGTGTGACCAAGGACGGTCTCATGTACGGTGAAGGTGTGGTAGAAGTGTTGCAGGAGGGGTTTGGCTTCTTGCGCTCCCCCGACTACAACTACCTGCCATGTCCGGATGACATCTACATATCGCCTTCTCAGATACGCCGGTTCGGTATAAGGACGGGGGCTGTAGTATCCGGACAGATACGCCCGCCGAAGGAGAACGAGAGATATTTCGCGCTTCTGAAGGTGGAGGCGATAAACTTCGAAGATCCCGAACTGATGAGCGAAAGGGTGATTTTTGATGACCTGACACCTCTACACCCCGACGAGCGAATGATTCTCGAAAGCGATCCTAAAGACCTCAACACAAGGGTGATTGACCTGATTACCCCGATTGGGAGGGGCCAGAGGGGACTGATTGTATCGCCCCCGCGCGCGGGTAAGACCGTGTTGCTGCAGAAGATAGCCAATTCGATAAGCAAAAACCACCCGGAGATCGTACTCATCATCCTCCTGATAGATGAGAGGCCGGAAGAGGTTACCGAGATGGAACGGGCCACCAAGGCAGAGGTAATAAGTTCCACGTTTGACGAACCCTCCAGCCGGCACGTGCAGGTTGCAGAGATGGTCATAGAGAAGGCAAAGAGGATGGTGGAATGCGGTAAGGACGTCCTGATACTGCTTGACTCTATCACCCGGCTTGGAAGGGCCTATAACACGGAGATCCCGCACAGCGGTAAGATCCTCTCCGGCGGTATAGACGCCAACGCCCTGCAGAAGCCGAAGAGGTTCTTCGGAGCCGCCAGGAACATCGAGGAGGGCGGAAGCCTTACCATAGTCGCCACTGCCTTGATAGATACCGGAAGCCGCATGGATGACGTCATATATGAAGAGTTCAAGGGGACGGGCAACATGGAACTCCATCTGGACAGAAAGCTGGCCGACCGCAGGTTGTTCCCCTCAATAGACATCACCCGCTCCGGTACCCGTAAGGAAGAACTGCTTCTCGACCCGGAGGAGCTCAGGAGGATATGGCTGTTAAGGAAGTACCTGAACGAGACGAATCCGGTACAGGCCATAGAACTGCTGAGGGAAAGACTCTCAAAGACGAAGTCGAATGCGGAGTTTCTGATGAGTCTGAAGGTCTAGGGGCTTATCTGCCGCCCCGGTTTCAGGCGGGGGGAGATTCGCTCCTGCGGGACTTGCCGCTCAGGTAGACGAGGAGAATGGAGATGTCGGCGGGGGATATACCTGAGATGCGGGACGCCTGACCGATTGAAGCGGGTCTAATCTGATGGAGCTTCTGACGGGCCTCATTTGCCAACTCTGGAATCTCACGATAATCAAGCCACGGGGGAAGGTGAAGCGCTTCCATTTTCTTGAATTTCTCGACCTGGGCTAACTGCCGCTGGATGTAACCGTCGTATTTTACCTCTATCTCAACCTGCTCTTTTACGTCCTGCGGGAGATTTCGCTCCCTCAGCTCCCGGTATACGTCAAGTTCTAATAGATGGTTGAGGTCGTTTTCCGGTCTCCTGAGAATCTTTTCCAGCGATTCCCCTTTGTACAGGTTTTCCCTCAGATGTTTTCTTGTCCGGTTGATGAGGGATTCCTTTTCCTGGATCTTATTCCACTGCGAACGGTCTATAAGCCCGAACCGGTGACCATATTTCATAAGCCTCCTGTCAGCATTGTCCTGCCTCAGTATAAGCCTGTACTCCGCCCGTGACGTAAACATCCGGTAGGGTTCAAGGGTCCCCTTTGTTACAAGGTCGTCTATGAGCACGCCGATATAGGCCTCTGAGCGGTCCAGCACAAACGGTGGTCTTCCCCGTAGCTTTAGCGCAGCGTTTATCCCTGCCATTATCCCCTGCGCCGCCGCCTCCTCATACCCGGAGGTGCCGTTTATCTGGCCCGCGAGGAACAGGCCCCCCACCGGCTTTGTCTCCAGATTAGCATTTATCTGGGCAGGAGGCACGAAATCGTACTCTACCGCGTACCCGTAGCGGGCAATCCTTGCCCCCTTCAGCCCCCTTATGGAATGTATGAACTCCTCCTGCACGTCGCGGGGCAGGCTTGTGGATATACCGTTACAGTATATCTCGCTGCTTTCAAGCCCCTCCGGCTCGAGGAATATCTGATGCGCGTCCTTATCGGCGAAGCGGACCACCTTGTCCTCAATTGATGGACAGTAGCGTGGCCCCGTGGCCTTTATCTGGCCCGTGTACATGGGAGAACGGTCCAGGTTCTCCCTTATAATCCGATGTGTTTCGGGGTTTGTGCAGGTAATGTAGCAGGGTAATTGGGGACGTTTTATCTCAGCGGTGGAAAAGGAGAATGGCATTGGCCGCGCATCGCCGTATTGTGGGATTAATTCCTCAAACGGTATGGTTCCGGCCTCAAGTCTGGGAGGTGTACCCGTCTTGAGCCGTCCCAGCTCAAACCCGGCGGCCCTGAGTGAGCCGGAAAGCTTCTCGGCAGAGGGCTCTCCCGCCCTGCCGCCGGCCTCGATAGATTCACCCGTATGGATAAGCCCCCTCAGGAAGGTGCCCGCCGTGATGATAACCGCACCGGCCCTGTATGCAATACCAGACCCCCCTGTCACCCCCGTAATCCTGTCTTTGCTTATCAACAGGGATTCCACCGTGTCCCGGTGTATAGATATATTCTCCTCCGCCTCCAGCCTCCTTCTCATCTCCTCTTTGTAGAGATACTTGTCGGCCTGTGCGCGTGGAGAACGGACGGCGGGTCCTTTCTTGGTGTTCAGCATGCGGAACTGGATGCCTGTGGCGTCAATGACCTTTGCCATCTCCCCACCGAGCGCGTCTATCTCACGGACGAGCTGTCCCTTGGCAAGACCCCCGATAGCCGGGTTACAGGGCATCTGGGCGATGGTGTCCGGGTCGATGGTAATAAGGGCGGTGCCGAACCCCATGCGGGCCGCGGCTAGTGCCGCCTCACACCCCGCATGCCCGCCACCCACCACGATTATGTCGAAGTTGTTAAGCATACTAAAAGTCTAACGCAAAATACAAGAATATCAAGCTGGGCAAAATCTTTTATGGAAGGTCAAAATCCTAGCCTGGCCTCTGGCGTGACTTCGTTCAAAGAACTCAGAATGACACATAACATTAGATTAATTCCTGCAGGTAAGTGTCGATATAATACTGGCAAGTTGCTGTTTGTGGGTAAGGTGGTTTAACAGGTCGGGGTCTAGTAGAACTTGACGGAGAAGGTTCCGGTTTCGCCGCGGGGTTCTTCCCACTCGGTGTCGACGCTTCTCACGACGGCGCCGGGCGGCCCTTTGTGGCACCACCTTATCATCTCTTCAACGTCGGCGCGGCGGCCTTCGAGGACGGCCTCAACACGGCCGTCCCGGCAATTTCTTACCCAGCCTGCCAGTCCCAGGGCCGAGGCCATCTCGTGTGTGGTTGCCCTGAAGAACACGCCTTGGACTGTGCCTTCGACAAAGACGTGGGCCCTGACCCGTTGCTCTTCTTTTGACATCTACGGAAGGTTACTGGTTCTGGTAAACGTGTGCGCTATCTGCGGCTGAAGGGAGATACGACAGGCCCAGATAGGTAAAGATTACCGCGGAAAAGGCTATCACCAGACATATGCTCTGGATTACGGGCCTTCTCTCCTTGGAGATCATCTGTATCCGCGGCAGTACCAGCGGCGAGTGCAGATAGACCAGGTATATCAGCCAGGTAATCAGCGACCATGTCTCTTTCGGGTCCCATGACCAGTACGTGCCCCATGCCTTGTTGGCCCATACCGCGCCGGTGACCATTCCCAGGGTCAGGAACGGGAAACCGAAGGCGACGATCTTGTATGAGAGCGTCCCGAAGTCTATACCCGATGCCGCGGCTATAAGGGTTCCACTGGGTCTCGTCCGTCCCACAAGATAGAGAATGGCGGTGAGGAACGATATACCCAGGGCGGCATAACCGATAAAGTAGGTGATGACGTGCACGGTAAGCCAATTGCTCTGCAAGGCGGGCATAAGAGGCCTTATGGTCTCGTCGGAAGTAGACGCATACAGCAACAGGAGCATTATCATCACCGTGGCCAGCGCGCCCACTATCCTCAGGCTGTACATATACTCGAGGATTAGATACACAAAACCGACCGACCAGGCGTAAAAGATAAGCGACTCGTAGAGATTAGAAAAAGGCGCATGGCCTGCTTCCGTCCACCTGTTCGTCACTAGCACGGTGTTCAAGGCAAAGCCGACAACGAATATTACAAGCGACCCCTTGCGGAGCATTTCCGGCTTCCATATCTCTTTCATTACATAGGCGATGGATGCCAGTATAAAGGCCACAAGGGTTACGTTAATGGTTACGAATCCCATCTTATTTCTCCTCCTTCGCCTTCATCGCCTGTATTCTTCGCCTGACAAGCGGTTTCAGGTAAAATATAAATATAATGCCAAAACACAGTGTTGTAAAGCCTGTATAAACTAAAAAGATCCCGGGGTCGCGAGCCACCTGGAGACCGGAGAGTTTTGGGTTCTCCGGGTCATAGCTTGACTGGAAGAATGAGTAGCCGCCGTACTTGAGGGGGTTGTTGACCTCGATGGTTTTTTCCACCACAACCTCGCCGGCCTCAATCACCCTGAGCGTGCTTTTCCAGTCCTTGATATTCTCTCCTAATTGCTCGTAAAGTAAAAAGAAATTCCCGTCCATGTATGGGGTGGGCTCTGCCGCATCGGCGAAGACCCAGTTGTTAAGCTTGCCCGCGGGCCCTGATATCTCAACGCGGATGGCGGGTTTCTTGAGTTCGTCAGATTGCTTCACCACAGACTGTTTAATCCCGAAATGTGGGTAAAACTTTGCTATCCTGAGCTGCTGGCCCGTGTCGGCTATGTCGTACTTCCCTTCCATTTCCCAGCTTACGGTCTCTATCACCTTATCGTCCCTGATAAACGTTAGAAGCCTTTTGTCGTCGGGGCCTTGAAGTATCCTTATTCGCTGGGTGACGAAGGAAAAGTCTGAAGGCACACTGCAGGTGAGCTTAAGGCCCTTGTTCTTGGCGGGGTGCATCTTGTCCCAATCCGGGAAGTTTGCAAAGACCCAGCGGGACTCTGTGGCCGCGGGCCCCTGGAGTTCTATATGGATGGCGGGGTTGGTAGGCTGCTGTTCGTTAATGGGCAGGAATTTTCTGGTGAAATCAAGCACGAACTCCAGAAACTTAATCTTATAGTTCCCGATGTCGAAACTCTCACCTACCACGATGGGGACGGTTTTGGAGGTTGTCTTATCTTCCAGCGTTACAGTCAGGGTGGGTTTTCTTGACGGCCCTGTCTGTGTAGAAGCGCGCTGAAAGGCCTCCGGAGAATCTATCCACAGGTACTCCAGCTTTAAATTTCTTTTATTGTCAACGTACGAGTTCCGGTCCTTCGCTACCAGCCATCCCTCCACCGTTACTTCCTTTGAACCGTAAAGCTGGACAAAGATGGCGGGGTTTTTCAGCTCCTCGGAATTATTTATGGCCTCCTCCACCAGTGCCGCGTCGGGGTAGTACTCCTGTATCGTAACGGTGTACGGGGACTTCGGCACGTGCTGGGGCACTCCCACGTCGATGGGTAGCACCTTCTCACGGTGCTGGTCTTTGACGTAGGCAATGAGCTCCACCTTTGGAGGGTGTTTCTCTGTTACGAATTTGACCAGTTCAAGCTCAAAGGGAAGAGGGGAAGTGGTGCCGTCAAACTGCTGAAACTGGTGCACCTTCTCGCCCTCGGCTATCCAGAGTGCGCCCTTATGGCCAAACTTCAGGCCGATGACGCTGCCTGTCAGGATGAGTATTATACTGATGTGGGTAAGCAGGAAGCCCAGTTGCAGTATGTCGCCGCGCCAGCGGTCTATGGTGCAGCAGACAAGGTTGACGCAGAGGAGTAAAATCAGCAGGATGAACCAGTAGGACTGGAATACGTTGTTAAACTGGACAAGCTGCAGTATAGATGCCAGGCTCTCCCCGTAGTGTGTGACGTATTCCTGGGGAAGCTTGCCCTGGACTATGAACGTACCCAGTACGCAGGCTAAGGCCATAATTAATATCAGCGCTACAGCCAGCTTCACAGAGGTAAACAGGTTCCACAGGGGGCTGCCGCTACCTGAGGCCCCGGTATTTTTTACAACCTTAGCCATAACATCTATTTTCCAAAGCCCTTGAAGCGAACCGGGTGGTGCCCCGCCATGTGGTTACTATACTTCTTTACACCACATTTACGACCCTTCAGCTTCGGTGAGCATAAATTCAACCCTTCTGTTCTTTTTCTTGCCTTCGTTTGTGTTGTCGTTTGAGATCGGTCGATTAGGACCGTAGCCGATTACGTATACGCGGCCCGGGTCCACTCCCTGCTGTTCGGTGAGATACTGGAAGACGCTGAGCGCCCTTCCGGCGGCGAGATGGTGGTTCGATTTCCACATGTACTTGGTCTTTACTATCGGGTCTGAGTCGGTATTGCCGGCTATCCTGAGGTTCTCATTGGGTCGTGATTTCAGGTGCTCCGCGAGCTTCTTTAGAGCATCCTCCCCTCCGGGTTTGATGTCTGCCAGCCCTGAGTCAAATAGTATTATTTCAGGAAGTTGGATTACCGGCCCCTCCGGCGTCTGCCTTACGGTGGCGCCGCCGCCAATCGCCTTGGCAAGGTTGTTAAGCTCGGCCATCAGCCTTGACTTCTCTTCAGACTCCCTAGAGATCCTTTCCTTGGAGCCGGCCAGATCGCCTTTCAGGAGGTCTATTTCGTCGGCCTGGTCTCTGATGGTTATGGCCTGACGACGGTTAAGGCCTCTCAGTTCTTCTGTCTCTGCACATCCCAGGGCCATGCCCGTAAACACAGTGGCCAGGAACAGCTTTAGGTATAGCGAAGTTCTATTCATTTCTTTTTTTCTCCGCAGTCTTTGGTATTTCCAGTAGCCCCTCACCAGAAATATTTAGGAACCAAAATTTTTATTATAATATCTTCCTCAACGAAAGACGATGGAGAGGAAGAGAACTTTCAGCCTATCGGCAGACGGCAGGGGTTTTTGGGCTGAAAAACCCTCTCCGGGAGTACAGGCGACACAACCCTTATTGTTACGACAAAAGGACTTAACGTATATTGCAGATTTTGCAGACTGTTCATCGCTCCCAGAGACATAGGCTAAACTATGAATATATCACCCCGAAAAAATCTTTTCAAGGGTCTTTTGCGTTTTTATTTATTACCCGTGTTGTTACTTGTAGACAGACTTGGGGTCAAACACCAGGGGCTCCCGGACCTCAAGCTCCCCGGTCCCGGGATTATACCCGCGGTAGTAACAGGACCGGTATCCGGCGTGACATGCGGCCACCTTCTGGTCTACCTTGAACTGGATGGAATTGCCCTCGCAATCGATAGATACGTCCTTTACCGACTGGGTATGGCCCGAGCTCTCGCCCTTTATCATCAGGCGGTTCTGTGAGCGCCTGAAGACGTGGACGAGTCCTGTCTCCAGGGTCTTTGCTACGGCGTCCTGGTTCAGGTAACAGAGCGTGAGCACCCGGCCGTCCGCATCGTCTACTATGATGGCCGGGATAAGACCCTTCTCGTTAAACTTTATGTTTTCTATGAGTGACATTTTCTGCTTCCTTCAGTCGTTAGAATGAACGTTCAAAGTATCGTGCAAGTGCTACGTTGCAATGTCCACTGCGAAGATGGTGGCGATTAGTCTTCCTATAGAGTATGTGATAGCCACGGCGCCCAGCCCGAACCCCACCACTTCAACGGCGCTCCATACCCACCAGATTCGTGCCCAGCGGCTCTTCATGGCGCCCACAAAGAACAGGAACATCATGGAGAGGAGTATGGAGGCGATGAAGGCCTTTTCCGCGGGGAGGAAAAAATAGGGTGCGAGCGGCGGGATTGCGCCAAGTACGTATGAGAGACCCGTGACGGCACCGGATTTTACCGGATGTGTGTAACCCTCGCGGATGAGGCCCAGTTCCTGGGCCATCATGGTGTCAAGCCAGACCTTCTTGTCCGAGGTTATATGGTCGGCCACCATCTTTAGCTCGTCTCCTTCAAAACCCTTCTTCTTATATATTGCCTCTATTTCCGCCCGCTCCTCCCCGGGTTTGGCCTCTATCTCTTTCTTCTCAATCTCTTCTTCCCTGTCATAAAATTCTTTAAACGATTTCTGCGAGACGTACGCCCCTATGCCCATTGAGATCGAGCCCGCGATGACCTGCGCCGTCCCCGTTATGACAATTATATTGCCTGCGGCCGTGGCGCCGAATACGCCCGTGGCGAAACCGAGTGTCTCTATCAGGCCGTCGTTTATCCCAAAGATTACCTCGCGTATGAACTTCCCCTCGGGGCTGTGCCAGTGTTCCCGCGGTTGATTTAAAATGTCAGTTGAAGATAACATTTATGTGCCTGGTGAATCTCTAGGTGATTTGCCCGCATAGGTCTAATTTCCGGCGAAGCCGTTCACTGGCAGCCCTGGGGTCGTCGGAGGCCATTATGGCCGAGACGACCGCTACCCCGTCGGCCTTATTGCCGAGGACGTCGTCCACGTTGTCCTCGTTTATACCGCCCAGTGCGATGACCGGTATTTTGAGGCATACTTTCATCGTTGCGACCGCCGCCGGGCCGATGGGCCTGCCTTTGCCCGGGCTCTGGTAGATGGGGCTGATGGTTATGTAATTGACGCCGTTTTCCTCCGCGCCCACCGCCTCCTGCATGTTATGGGCGGAGAAACCGATGAGTCTGTCGCGGCCAAGCAGCCGCCGCGCGTCCATAATGGGCATGGAATTTTTCCCCATGTGGACGCCGTCGGCACCGACGGCCAGAGCAATGTCAACGCGGTCGTTTATGATGAGGTTGGCGCCGTAATCGTTTGTCATGTTCCTCAGCTCGGATGCCAGAAAATACATGTTCCTGCTGTCGAGGTCTTTTTCCCTGAGCTGTACGGTGGTCACGCCTCCTTCCAGCGCCCTGTGTACGACCTGCATTGGAGGGAGGCTTGAGACGCTCCTGTCCGTGATGAGGGTTAGTCTGAGTTTTTCCAGCGCGGGCATATCTTTTTCAAACGGTCAACTTTACGGGTTTTTCTATGAGATGCTTGTGTCTCTTCAGGACGGGCGCCACCGTATCCTTAAGGAAATCGTCCACCTGCTCCGGCGCGCGGCCGACAAATTTTCCCGGGTCGAGTACCTGGTCAAGTTGTTTTCTGTCGATAAAGGCGGAGAATTTGGGGTCTCCGGCGATCCTGTCGAGCAGGTCATTATCCGTGGCGCCTTCCTTGATGAGGCGGACGGCTTCCATTGCGTGGACGCGGATGCGTTCGTGAAGCTCCTGCCGGTCGCCACCGCCCTTGACGGCCGCCATGAGAATGCGCTCGGTGGCCAGGAAGGGCAGTTCACTTCTCACATGGTGTTCTATTATGTTCGGGTTGACCTTTAGTCCTGCCGCGACGTTGTGTACGAGAGTGAGAAGACCTTCAGTAGCCATGAATGTCTCGGGTATGGAGATGCGGCGGTTGGCGGAGTCGTCGAGCGTCCTCTCGAACCACTGTCCGGCGGCGTTGAAGGCGGGGTTTAGACTGCCGCATATGACAAGACGCGCCAGCGACGCTGTCCGCTCAGAGAGTACCGGGTTTCTTTTATACGGCATGGCTGAGGAGCCCACCTGCTCCGCCTCAAACGGTTCTTCCGCCTCGCGCAGGTTTTGCAGCAGCCGGACGTCGTTGGAGAACTTGTGGGCCGACTGGGCTATCCCGCTCAAGAGGGCCAGGGCCTGGCTGTCAATCTTTCTGGAATAGGTCTGGCCGGTTACGGGATACGAGGCGCTGAAGCCCATCTTCTTTGCCACCAGTTCCTCAAGTCTTTTTATCTTTCCGGAGTCGCCGTCCAGGAGGGCCATAAAGCTGTCCTGCGTGCCGGTCGCGCCCTTTACGCCCCTGAACTTGAGCGTCCCGACCCGGTATTCCAGGTCCTCAAGGTCCAGCAGGAAATCCTGGAGCCAGAGACAGGCCCGCTTGCCGACTGTGGTAAGCTGGGCAGGCTGGTAGTGGGTAAAGGCCACGGTTACAAGGTCTCTGTGCGTGCCCGCCTGTTTCGACAGGGCATCTATGACGCCGGCCAGCCGTTTCTTTATTATTTCAAGGGCGCCGCGCATGATTATAAGGTCCGTATTATCAAGGACGTAGGCGCTGGTGGCACCCAGGTGCATAATTGGCTTTGCGCCGGGACACTGCTCCCCAAAGACCCTCAGGTGGGCCATCACGTCGTGTCTTATCCGGGATTCGAGTTTACGCACCTCATCGTACGGTATGTCTTCGAGGTGGGCCTTCATCTCGTCTATCTGGGCCCCGGTTATGTTCTTAAGCCCGATTTCATGTTGCGCCTCTGCCAGGGCTATCCAGAGCCTGCGCCAGGTGGTGTGGCGGTTATTGTCGGAGAACAGCCGGGCCATCTCAGGGCCTGCGTATCTGTCCGCCAACGGATTCCGGTATGTGTCGTGTCTCTCTGTCAAGGAGTTTGGCTCCTGTCTATGCTTTCACGCCGTCAGAGCGCTCTTTGTGAAGAGGGCGTCGAAGGCCAGGCCCTTTGATTCGATGTGCTCCCTGCCGCCTTCTTCCCTGTCGATTACGCAGAGAACTTTATTGACCGTTGCGCCTGCCGCGCGCAGGGTGTCTGTCCCCGTGACGGACTGTCCCCCGGTCGTGACTACGTCCTCAATCAATAATACCTCCTCGCCCTCGGATAGTTGCCCCTCTATCTGGCGCGTGATACCGTGTCCTTTTGGCGCCTTTCTGATGATTACAAACGGGAGGCCTGTTTTTATAGACAGCGCGGTGGCCAGGGGTATGCCCCCTATCTCCATCCCCGCAAGTCTTTTTGTTTCGGGAGGGACCATCTCGGCCAGAAGGTCTGTTATTGCCCCCAGGAGTCCCGGCCGGGTCTCAAAGGCGTATTTATCGAAGATGTAATCGCTCTTCCTGCCGGAACTGAGTGTGAATTCACCCGTCCTGTAGGCGGCCTGCATTATCTTTTTACCCAATTCTTCTTTTGTCGACGGCGACGCTGACATAGACATTTATACAGATACGGATACGGATGCTGACAATTACACAGGTATCAGGATAAACAGGAACAAAAAACATTTTAACACTTTTATCTGCTTATTAGTAGTATATTTGTGGCGCGACGGCCTGTACCCCTGAGCCGTCGGTTCTATATTTACTGAGAAATTTACTGAGAAAAATTCTCCGGCCGTTTACAGGCCCCTTTGCATCCTGAGACCTCTGCAAAACGTACAAACCTGTCATTGCGAGGAGCCGAAGGCGACGAAGCAATCGCGCAAGTGATTTTCACTAAGGGAGATGAGATTGCTTCGCTTCGCTCGCAATGACAATACGCAGCATTACTTTGCATTTTTCAGAAGTATCATCCTTTGATAAGAGGGTTTCAAAAAGGTATTCGAATTGTATGCAGCGCGAAGACCGTCTCCAGATTATGCACAAAGAGGACTCCGGGCACCACAATAGACGTCATTGTAGCGGTCCATCTTAGTAAGGCCAGGTCTTTTCTGTTTTTGTAATCCGTGATGTTTGCTGACAGCAGGTCATGCAGGAAGATACTCAGTACAAACATGAAGGATTGTATCAAAAAGAACGTCATCATAAAGCCGTTTATGGTGCCGGAGGCAAGGCTGATCGTGTATTCATGACACAGGCCGCTTACCGCAAAGACCAGGGGGATGCCCGTGTATAGTCGTTTGTGGCCTGTCAGCTGGTGATACACGTTGTCCATGAGCCATTCGTGCATGGGTTTGTTCCATCTCCTCCAGAACTCACCCGGGGATTGGGCGAATGCCGGGGCCCCGAAGAATTCAGCGACCTCGTAACCTATGAGACGGTAAACGTTTAGCACAAGGTTCGTGCCGCACATGAAGGACATGTAATACACAATCCCCAGCAGGATGTAGTTGACAACCGGTGAAACCTGCCACCACCCCAGGTCCCTGTTGAGGACAAGAAACACGGCCCCCACTACACCGTATAAGATACTTTTCATGAGCTTTTTTAATATGGTCGAGGTGGGCAGGGTGCAGGCCCCTCTTGGGAGGCATCTGGTTATGTTTGTCGTATACAGGTGGTCGAAGGAGTGGAAGAACTTCCAGAAATCCTTGTAGTGGCCGGGGAGTGATTCGTATCTGTTATAGTAATCTATAAGCTTTAGTATATGTAGTAATGTGTATGACAGGAGTAACCAGTTTATTATGGGGTTTGAGAGGGGGAGTATTAGCGGAGCCAGGCCAAGGGGCAGCAGTGAGCCCCAGAACAGGAGTTTTTTTTTGAGCCGGGGTCAGCTCTTGATATTATCTGGTAGCCAAAGACCCTGAAAGAGACGTTTAGAACAAGTACTATAAGGACTATTGAAGACCACCTTATCTCTATATCCATTCGGCAGTCACCCCCATCCATTGTAGTAATGTAGTAAGGCGATTATTACATGGGCATGCCGCCCATGCCACCCATGCCGCCCATACCGGGCATACCACCACCCATACCGCCCATGCCACCCATACCGGGCATGCCCCCGCCCATGCCGCCCATACCGCCGGGCATGGGTGCCGGGGGTTTCTCTTCGGGGACCTCCCCGACCAGCGCGTCCGTGGTGAGCAGTAATGCCGCGATACTGGCCCCGTTTTGTACGGCGGTCCGCACCACCTTGGCGGGGTCTATTATGCCGCGCTTTATCATATCGGTATACTCGCCCCGGACAACGTCAAAGCCCCGACCGTCCTTGGCCTCCTTTACCTTATAGAGTACCACCTCTCCGTCAAATCCGGCGTTTGTCGCAAGCTGTTTTATGGGTGCCTCCAGTGCCTTTTTGACGATGTCCCGGCCCGTCCCTTCGTCGCCCGCAAGCTCAAGTTTGTCCAGGACCTTTGCCGCGCGGAGCAGTGCGACACCGCCTCCAGGCAGTATACCTTCCTCCTGAGCCGCCTTGGTGGCCTGGATGGCGTCTTCCATCCGGGCCTTCTTTTCCTTCATCTCCACCTCGGTGGCGGCACCGACGTTTAATACGGCGACCCCGCTTGAGAGCTTGGCCAGACGTTCCTGGAGCTTTTCCTTGTCGTAGTCTGAGGTGGTTGCCTCCATCTCCGCACGTATTTGTTGTATCCTGCCGTCAATATTCTCCTTACTGCCGCGTCCTTTGATTATGGTCGTGTTTTCTTTGTCTATAATTACCTTTTTTGCGCTTCCCAGGTACGAGAGGTCTACCTTTGCCAGTTCAATCCCGAGGTCCTCAAAGATGGGGTTTGCACCGATTAGTGCGGCGATGTCACCCAGCATGGCCCTACGTTTCTCGCCGAAACCCGGCGCCTTTACGGCGGCAATGTTCAGTGTGCCGCGAAGCTTGTTGACGACGAGCGTGGCCAGCGCCTCATCCGCCACGTCCTCAGCGATGATCAAGAAGGGTTTGCCTGCTTGGACGACCTTTTCCAACAGGGGTACGAGTTCTTTTATCTGCGACAATTTCTTCTCGTGGACCAGTATAAGCGGGTTCTCAAAGACTACCTCCTGCGTGTCCCCGTCGGTGATAAAATACGCGGAGAGGTAACCTTTGTCAAACTGCATGCCTTCAACCATGTCCATCGTGGTCTCGATGCCGCTTCCTTCCTCGACGGTAATCACACCGTCTTTCCCTACACGTTCCACGGCGTTGGCGACGTGCGCACCTATCTCCTCATCGCTGTTGGCCGCCACCGTTGCCACCTGGGCAATCTCTTTCTTGCCGGCAACGGGGACACTCATCTTGTGCAGTTCCTGTGTCACCTTTTCAACGGCCTTTTCTATGCCTCTACGGATGGACATCGGGTTTGCTCCGGCAGTTTTGTTCTTCAGGCCCTCCAGGAGGACGGCCTCCGCTATGACGGTAGCGGTGGTGGTGCCGTCACCGGCGACGTCATTGGTCTTGGAGGCTACTTCCTTTATCATTTTGGCACCCATGTCCTCGTACGGGTCTTCCAGTTCTATTTCCTTGGCTACTGTGACACCGTCCTTTGTGACGGTCGGGGAACCGAAGCTTTTTTCAATGATTACGTCTCTGCCCCCCGGTCCCAGTGTAATTTTGACGGCCTGGGATATCTTGCTTACTCCACTGGAGATTATGCCAGAGGCATCTTCCCCGTAGAAAATCTTCTTAACTGCCATGGTGCGCCAACCTCCTGCGCGGAAACGCAAAATGGGTTATCGTTTGTAGACGTTTGTGCGTAAACAGCGGTCGGTGTGCCTTCTCAAGCATAAACGGCCAGT
The DNA here is from genome assembly GCA_024451685.1 of Candidatus Bathyanammoxibius amoris. Lineage (NCBI taxonomy): Bacteria > Pseudomonadati > Planctomycetota > Candidatus Brocadiia > Candidatus Brocadiales > Candidatus Bathyanammoxibiaceae > Candidatus Bathyanammoxibius > Candidatus Bathyanammoxibius amoris. Next base: position 243,134 of record JAMXCW010000001.1, read on the forward strand.
ATGTCTTCTTCAGACATAATAAGGTATTCCTCGTCGTCGATTATGACCTCCGTGCCCCCATATGATGAGAAAATCACGCGGTCACCCTTCTTCAGCTGACTCTTAACCCTCTGGCCGCTCTTCAGGAGCTTGCCGTCTCCCAGTTCAACCACCTTTCCCTCCCGGGGTTTTTCCTTTGCGGACTCGGGAAGTAGAATCCCGCCGGCAGTCTTTTCTTCAGGTTCGAGTCTCTTTACCAGGACCTTTTCCCCGATAGGTTTTACCTTCATAGCGAACGCCTCTCCTTAATTATTATATGTGGATTCCCTTAAAATCTTCTCTTTCCCAGTAGTATTTCTTCATTATCTGTTTCATGGCAAAGTGCAGTACGTCGAGCTTAATAGGCTTGGAGATAACCGCGTAGGCCTCTGCGGAGATTGCCCTCAACAACATCTCCTTTGATGCGTCCCTTGAGAGCAGGATGCACGGGAGGACGACTTGGAACTCTTTCTTTATGAACCCGAACGTATCGAGACCGCTTATGTCCGGCAGGTTCATGTCCGTTATAAGCGCGTGGATGACCACTTCTCTCGCAATCTCCACGGCTTCCCTGCCCGAACCGGCCAGATAGGTATTATAACCCTCTGGCTCGAAAAAATCCTTTATAATCTCCCTGGAGGTCTCGTCCGTGTCAGTGATGAGCAGAGAGTATTGCTTTCGGTTACTGTAAGGTGAACAAATTGCTACCATGGCAATCTTTTGTGCAAAATAAATGCCAATAACACGCACAAGTTCAGGGTTGATACATTCATACATTTCCGTGGGCACCGGCGTGGCGATACAACACATAAGGTTTTATGGTGTTAGTACTTAGTGGGGAAGTCGAAATCTGTGCCTTTTTTTATGAGGTCAGATGCATGGTCCCTACAGTCTATGTGGCGTGTTAATCTCCTGCCGAAATGGCAGTTTTTACGGGGTCATCAAAATGGTACGTCCGACACCGCGATTTGATACTTTACAGACTGCGGTTGTTCTTGGCAGAGTGAGGGGTGCTGTTGCATTATCGCTGTTGTGGCCTGTCATCCACCTTAAAAGTGTTAATTCTTCACAATTTTGGTGGCAGTCCAGCAGGGTAAAGGGGGCGCGGTTCATGCCGTGCCTGAAGCGCATGCCCCGGCCCCGCTTGCCTCAATTTTTTCGGTTTCTTAATTAATTAATTTCTCAAAATATGTGTTAACACCCGCGCAACAGTCTCTCTTAAATGTTTTTACAGAAGTACTTATGCGTGTTGTCTATTGACAAATCACCGGGGGGTCTTTATCATGGATCATCTGTTTCCAGTAACGTACTCTGTGGGGCAAAAGGTTTATAATTGTTATTTACAGAAAAGAGTTGCCCTTGCCGAGAGCTTTTTGGCAGGAAGGCGGCGGCCCGGGATGTCGTGTCTGTTTGTCGGAGGGGCCGTTTATAATGATGATACCGGGAGTTAAATTTATCTCTCTTACCGGGACCTAGGAGAAGAGGATGGAGAAAACCCTTGGAGAGCTGGCCGAGTACGTAGGTGGTACGGTAAAGGGAGACAAGAACATAAGGATCCGTGGAATTAAGGCCATGGACGATGCCGAAGAGGGATACGTTACCTTCCTGGCCAATGAGAAGTATGAGAAGAAATTAAACAATACCGCAGCATCCGCCATCATCGTCTCACCCAAGTTCCAGGATTTAGATAAACCTCTTCTTATCAGCAAAAACCCCTATCTGGCGTTTGCCAAGATAGTGGACCTCATGATGAACCCGGAGACGGAATACCCGAAGACCATTGACAAAACTGCCGTAATAAGCCCTTCGGCTCAGACCGGTAAGGACGTGAGTATATTCTCTCACGTCTACGTGGGAGAACGTACGGTTCTCGGTGACAACGTGGTCCTTATGCCCAAGGTCTATATCGGGGACGATTGTGAGATTGGAGATAATACGGTAATACATCCCAATGTGGTTATCTACGCGAATACGAAGATAGGCAGGAACGTTACAATCCACGCCAATACCGTGCTCGGCAGCGGCGGTTTCGGCTATGCCCCGGACGGCAGCGGTTATTTTGACATCCCTCAGGTGGGCGAGACCGTGATAGAGGACGACGTGGTGATAGGTGACAACACCACCATACAGAGGGGCGCCCTGGATGCTACCCGGATAGGCAGGGGCACAAAGATAGGCAGTCAATGTCAGATTGCACACAACGTTGAGATTGGAGAAAACACACTGCTGATAGGCCAGATAGGCGTGGCCGGGACCGCAAAGATAGGCAGTAACTGCATCCTGGCAGGGGGTGTGGGCGTCGTGGGGCACGTTACCGTGGGTGACAGGGTCACGATCGGCGCGCGCGCCGGCGTGACGAACGACCTCCCCGGCGGCGATACTTACCTGGGTTACCCGGCCGTCTCTATAAAAAAGATGCGTCGTTCACAAATGGCCGCGCACAGGCTGCCCAATCTCATCGAGGACATGAGGTCGTTAAAAAGGCGGATACGGGACCTGGAAGAGAAGCTCGGATGGAAAAAATCGGACTCATAGCGGGAAACGGGCGCTTTCCCATATTGTTCGCGCAGGGGGCGAGGGAGAATAACGTCAAGGTTGTCGCCGTGGGTATAGAGGGAGAGACCTCGCCGGAGATAAAGGACTTTGTGGAGAGCCTCCACTGGATAAAGCTCGCCCAGCTGGGCAAGCTCATCAAGTGCCTGAAAAGTGAGGGGGTTACCAGGGCCGTTATGGCAGGGGGCCTGACAAAATCAAAGATGTACTCCCGCTTCCCGTTCCTTAAATACCGGCCCGACTGGCGGGGAATCAGCCTGTTTTATAGACAGGTCAGGGACAGGAACGACCACACCCTCCTGAGCGCCGTGGCCGACGAACTGGCCAAGGACGGCATAAAACTGGAGAGTTCCGTGCTTTTCGTGCCACAACTGCTTGCCCAAAAAGGTTGTCTTACCACAAGGGAGCCGTCAGAGAACGAGAATAAGGATATCGAATACGGCTGGAATGTCGCCAAGGAGATAGCGCGGCTGGGGGTAGGCCAGAGCATCGTGGTGAAGGACCAGGTGGTGGTTGCCGTTGAGGCCATAGAGGGCACCGACGAGACCCTGCTCCGGGGGAGCAAGCTTGCCAGGGGAGGAGTGGTGGCAATAAAGGTGAGCAAGGAAGACCTGGACATGAGGTTCGACGTACCGACGATCGGTCCGGAGACGGTGAAGACGCTGAAGCACGCCGGTGTGACGTGTCTTGCGATAGAGGCGGGGCGGACCCTGGTGCTTGACAGGGACGAGGTCAAACATGCCGCCGACAGGGCGGGGGTCTGTATAATCGCCCGCTAGCGAATAACAAAAACATTATATTCTATTGCAGGGGCACGGCATGCCGTGCCCCTGTCCAATTACGGGTTTAGGAGATAAATGGCTGAGACACAGGGATGGAACGTGGGGCGGTATCTGCTGCGCCGTTTGGAACAGGCCGGTCTCAGGCACGTCTTCGGCGTGCCAGGGGACTTTGTGCTGGGGTTCATGGACCAGATCCTGGAGAGCGGCGTCGAGCTTGTCACCACGTGCAATGAGCTCAACGCCGGATACGCGGCCGACGGTTACGCGCGTATTAACGGCATTGGCGGTGTGGTCACGACTTACGCCGTCGGTGAGTTTAGCGCGATTAACGCGGTGGCGGGCGCGTACTCGGAGAAGGTGCCGGTCGTTGCAATTACCGGGGCCCCTACGGTCGCCAATCGCAAGCACGCGGCGGTGCTGCATCATACCCTGGGCGACTATAACATCCCCGTGGAGGTCTTTCAGAGGGTGACCGTCGCCGCGGTGTCGCTTACCGACCCGGTCAAGGCGCCGGAACAGATTGATAAGGCGCTTCGTGCCTGCCTGTATCACAAGCGGCCCGTGTACATTGAGCTGCCTAGCGATATTACACGTCAGGCTTGTGCTGAACCCGGGGACTTTGAGTTTCCGGAACCGATGGCCAGTGACCCGGCGGCCCTGGCAGAGGCGGTTGATGAAGCGGTTGCGTTGTTGGGTGGTTGCAATAATCCGGCAATACTCGCAGGGGTGGAAATCCACCGGTACGGTCTTCAGGAATCCGCCGGTAAATTACTCGAGAAAACGGGCTATCCGTTCGCGACGATGCTGCTTGGCAAGACGGTGCTTCCCGAAAAAAACCCCCAGTTCATCGGCCTTTATGAAGGTATGTCCAGCCGGGATTACGTGAGGGAACGCATCGAAAACGCCGGTGGTCTCTTATGTCTGGGCACATTTATGAGCGACATTAACCTGGGCGGGTTCACGGCCAAGCTGGACAATGACAGGCTTATCGTGGCACGGGATGGACGGGTACGAATCAAGAATCATTACTATAATCAGGTTAGTCTGAGGGATTTCATCAAAAAACTGACGGAGAAGCTTCCGGCTGGGTCACCGGAGAGTTTTGACGTCAGGCCTGCCGTAGATTCCTGCACGCATCGTAAATCTGCGGCCTTCGAGCCCCAAGCTGAACAGAAACTGACTAACCACCGTTTTTATGACCGCATGGCGCATTTTATACAGGCGGATGATATTGTTATAGCCGACGGGGGCAGCGCCATCTTCAGCGCGGGCGAGGTGTTTATGCCGGACGAGGTGACGTTTATCGGGCAGGCCTTTTATTGTTCCATTGGCTATACCGTGGGGGCCGTACTCGGAGCCGGCCTGGCTGCACCGAAGCGGCGTGTTGTCGTCTTCGTGGGTGACGGTGCCTTTCAGCTCACCTGCCAGGAGTTGTCGACCGTTATACGTAACAATCTGGATGCCATCGTTTTTGTTATTAATAACGACGGATATACCGTTGAACGGCTTATTATCGACGGACCTTACAACGACATCCAACCGTGGAAATACCACCTCTTACCGGATGTTTTCGGCGGCGGCTGGGGTTGTGAAGTACATACGGAGGGTGATTTGGAAGACGCCCTGGAAACCGCGAAGAAGAATCAGGGCCTTTCTCTGATAGAAGTCCACTTCGACAGGATGGACTGCAGCGATTCACTGCGCCGTGCGTGTGAGCAGATGGCCGCCCAGTATAAACGCGCAAATCCTAAATAACGTCTTCATTGCACAGTGGAGCCTGCCGCACCGCCCGTACAAATGGCCCAACCGCATTACACTAAAACAAGACATGAAACATTGTGGCAGGGTCAATTCGTGAATTGCCCCTACAACTGCCAAAAGACGAATTAAGCCATGCAGGGTATGTTGTAATGTATTGGTAGTCGTGGTGAGGGGTAGACTTACAATAAATGCCGGGGGCTAAACAGACCTTTAAGAGACCTTCGCCTTGCGTTTCCGGGGCTTTGTTCTTGCCTTCGGTTTGGCCAGCAATTCCAGTGCGGCCTCTGCCACTCTTTGCGGTTTTATTTGCTGCATGCAGCGGTGATCTGTGGGACACGTCTTAAGATGGCAGGGGGCACAGTCTATGGGCTCTCTAAGGACCTTGCCTACTTCTTGCTTGGTCCGGGAATACCTGGGGTCTGTAGGGCCCATTACGGTGACCACGGGCTTGCCCAAGGCTACGGCGAGATGCCTGGGTCCGGAGTCAACCGTTATCAGCAGTGAACACTTCTTAATCAGGGCCTTGAGCAGTTTGAGACAGACGTTGTTCTGTGACAGGTTAACAATATTTCCATTGGCCGCCTCCGTTATCTCTTTGGCCAGGTCTTTTTCGTCGGGACCGGTGGCGAGTAGCACGTGACAGTCCAGTTTCTTACGCAAGAGGTCTGCGGTCTCGGCAAAGCCGTTCACGTTCCAGAACTTCGTCGAACCATAAGAGGCCCCCGGATTTATAAGCACTTTTGGTTTCGAATCGTCTATTCCGTACTTGGTAAAGAGCTCATCTACTTTTTTAGCGCTTTCCGGGGTGACAAATACCTCGGTTTTTTTGGAACCCACACGGCAGCCTATACTGGAACAAAGTCTGAGGTAATAGTCGCCCATGTACGTGGGTAAGAAGCGTCCGTTTTCATTGGGCCTCTGGATGGCGTCGGTGAGCAGCAATGAGCGGTTATCACGTGCGTATCCTATGCGCCTGTTTGCGCCGGACGCCCGGATTATAAGCGCGGAGCTGATTGAGTTGGGGAATATGAAGGCGAAGTCGTATTTTTCTTTTCTCAGCTTTTTTATCAGGGAGAGTGTTTTACCGGCCCGTTTGTGCTTTGCCTTGGGGTCATATTCGATGAAGTTGTCGAACCACGGCGCGCCGTCCACTATGCCTTTAACGTAGGGTTTGAGCAGGAGGGATATTTTTGCGTTAGAGAAATTTTCCCTGATGCACCTGAAAGCGGGTGTCGCCATTACGACGTCGCCCACCCAGTTGGGGGAAGTTACTAGGATGTTATTCGCTTTTTTCATTGTCCCAGTCTGACCGTACCGCTGTAAAGCTATTATAGCGGAATGAATAGTGTTTACAACCGGCTTTGTTGAGATAATTGGATAGTTCTCTGTCAACGGGGATTATGCCGTCTCTGGTCTCCTCCCATTTCTCAGGGGGCAGACCTTCTATCATATGCGTCAGGAAGGAGTAGATGTTGCCCGCAGTGCCTTCAGTACAAGCGTTTACGTACCAGGGGAAAGTCCTCTGCAGTTTGGATATAAAGAGATTGTGCTCGGGGCCGAAGTTCAGACACGAGGCCTCCGTAAAATTTTTCAGCTGCCGCATTTTCTCAAAATTAACGAACCCTCCCCGCACGCTCATTTCATACGCCTCCGTCCTCGGGAACGGGAAGAAGATCGCCCAGCGGAAGCGGCCCGGTTGTATCCTGCCCAGGAGTTCTATCGTGGCCATAACGTCCTCTCTCGTCTCGTAGGGAAGCCCTATCATGACAAAGGCCGAGGTGTGCAGGCCATATTTATGGGCCGCGTCAAAGGCCCGGGTTATCTCCTCGTTGCTCATCGGTCGGTGGAGCACGTCACGCCTTACGCGGTCGCTGCCGCTCTCGAGCCCGAATTTCACTATGCTACAGCCCCCCTCCTTGAGCATCTTCGCCCTCTCCCCGTCAAAGGCCCTTACGTGGGCGTTCACGACGAAGGGGACGTCTGTCAGCACGGGATATCTGGCACAAAATTCTTTAAGGAATTTTTTGTCAAAGGTAAAGATGTCGTCGTCGAAGATGAAGGTCTTTATGCCCCGGTACGTGTCGAGCAGGTATTTTATCTCGTCCAGCACCTCTTCAAGGCCGTGGCGTCTTACGTAGCCGATGTCCGAACTGGCGAGTTCGTCCCTGTAACGTTCTACTATTTTGTGGTTAAAGCAGTAGCTGCAGCGGAAGGGGCAGCCCCTGGAGCCCATCAGCCTCACCCAGCCGTCCTCTTTGTTTATCATGTGCTGGAGGTCAAAAAGCTCATAGTCCTTCATCGGGAGCGTGGCCAGGTCGACAAAAGAGCGGACGTTGTTTTGTTTTATCTTGCCGTTCATCCTCGTCCATATGTTGGGGCCGGTGGAGGTGTCTTCACCTTTTTCCATCCTTGTTACCAGCTCAAGCACGGCCTCTTCTCCCTCGCCTGCGCAGGCATAGTCAAAGCAGTCTTCCTTCAATACCTCGTCGGGGACGAGAGTCGGATGCACGCCTCCTATGAGGATGGGTATACCGGGGAAATCTTTTTTTATAAGCCGCGCTATCCGCAGCGCGGTAGGGTACTGGGGCGTTACCACCGACATGCCTATCAGCCCGGGGGCGTAATCCCGGATGTATTCCTTTATCTCATCGTCAGAGGGGAGTTCGTTCAATTTCTCATTCAGGTTGAGGAGCCTTGTGGTGTGTCCGTGCTTCTTTAGCACTGCGGATATGAAGGCCAGCCCGTAGTTAAACCCCACCTGGGCGTTTATGTTTGGATATATGAAGAGCACTTTCATGGTAATTTGTTAGTTGAATTAGGAATATGGTTCGATCTTAAGCTCAGCCAATTTCTCCCACAAACTGGCAAGCGCTTTTTCGCGGTTTCTGTAGAAGGCACTTGCCATAACTCTCCAAAAAGTCCAGCCGGCCCTACGCAGTTGCTCTTCACGCCGTTGGTCATCCTCCCACTTATCCATGCCGTGGTATTTATCTCCGTCGCACTCTACGGCAAGGCGGCTTTCCTTCCCCTGGACTACAAGGTCAATCCGCTTCCTAGTCAAAACTTCGTACTGTGGAATAACTCGATAGCCACGTTCTATTATAATTTTGCCCACATCTGTTTCAAATTCATTAGCCTTTCGTTTTAGGGCCTCTAATCCTGCTTCTATTTGTGCCTTACGTTGATTGCAGTACCAATCGAGGAGTTTGTAACGCATGCACTCTTTATTGCCAATATCATTTAGACTGACAGAATGGAACAGAAAAACCTGGTCACGAGCACGGCTAGCAGCAACGTTAAAACGTTGCTTGTCAGTTCATTTAGCCAAGGCATTAAATCCTGCGTTATTTGCAATCACAAGAGATAAGAACATTACATCGCGCTCATCTCCCTGGAAGGAATAGGCATCTCCACAAATAATTTTGCGTCTATCTATCTCTTGTTCATCAAGGGAATTACTAAGTAACTTATCAATGTATTTTGCTTGCTGCTCACCAAGTAGTGAAATTACGCCCATGGTCTTGTTTTTATGTTTTGGGTTTTTGCAACACTCAACTAATCTGTTTACAAGCGCCTCTGCCTCAGGTTCATTTACATCGTTGTTTTCGTTTTTAAACCCATTGCGTACGGGAACAGCGTTAAGTGTCGGCAGTAAAGCATTACCAGGGTTCGGTATCCTCAAAGGCTCTATTCTGTCGTTAACATAGACATGGTGATTACTAAATTCTATAATTTCTGGGACAGAGCGGAAGTGTTCTTTGAGAAATGTCCTTGTCGGAAGCCTAAGTTCTGCAATATGATAAAGACTATTTTCGATCGCGAAGCTTTCTGGGAATGGGATTCCCTTAAGGAATTGCTTTATCAGTTGAAAAACCTTTTCTTTATTGATAAACAGGCCTGCCGGACTAATTTGCTGCGGGTCACCAATGATAAGGACCTTTTTTGCACGATAAAGCACAGGGATGGCACGTATGTCGCACTGACTGGCTTCATCCACAATAACAACATCAAACATATCCGGGCAAGGTGGAGAGAATGATTGAACCACCCTGTGTAACGGCATAATCCATATAGGGACAGCCCCTCGTGCCTTCCGCATCGCCTCTCGTGCTGCGGCCAAATAGTGGTGTGCTCTCGGTCCTGTACCTTTGCCATAGTTTGCATCCGCCTGTGACCATGCAATCAACGCCTGCCGTTGCTCAGGCGTAACAAGCTCAATCTGTCTTTGCCATGTGAGGTTAGTTACTAACTCCGTTACCAGTTGTCGCTCATTATCCTTTTCCCTCTCTTGCTGTTTCTGTAAAGAGTCAATATCACCGCAACGGTGAAGGTCGTCCAACCAGCTACTGAGTCTGCTCCACCGCCAGGCTGTCTGCCAAGCCTTAGGCAGGCTAAGGCTTCTGTTTCTAACTGCCTCAGCTTTCAGCTGTGAGGCCCATAGCGGGGCAACCTTGCTTAATCGACTAAGTAATGCTTCTAGTTTAAGAATTTTGGGCGTAAGCTGATTTAACCGTATCACCTCATTGTATGCCTCTTGGTAAGCAGTGTAATCTTTTTGCTCGAATGCATGCCTGATGCGTCCCCATAAGGTACGAGAATCTGCCGTACAAGCTTCTTGCGGCAAGTTATTAACCCAATCTTTAAAAATCTTGTTTAGGCGTGTATCTTCACGAACAAGATGTTGGTGTTCCAGTGAGTTGGAAAATTCTCGTAAGAATTCGACTTGATAAGCCTTTTGTTGCTGGACACCTAAAGCATCTAACTTGGAAGTGAGAACTAGTCCATATTTCTCCTCCCAATCTAAGACCTCTTTAACTTGATTTAATTTCTCCTCAAAATCCTGAAGGGGTAAAGGGGTGTCATCCCTTAAATCAGGAGCGTTAATAAGCCCTCTGTATCCAGACCAGAACTTTTTAAAGTCCCGAATATTTTTTTTGTAATTAAAATCAGCCCCTAGTGCCTCTAATTGCTCAACAGTGGCTAGCGGTGCACCATCAACTTTGCTACATTGCAAAACTGCTTTTGCTTCCTTTGGCCATCCAAACAATGGCTTTTTAAGTTTCTTTCCTTTTTTTGCATACTTCCACAATTGTGAAATACCTAATTCGTAGTCAATATTACTTTGAGTGGGTGTACAACTAATTTCATGGTGTAGGATTTTTTTAAAATGAGGCCACGCCTTATTTAACGTGTTATGGGCTTTGCTGGCAAATTCATGCCATAAAACCCTCTGGTCACCTTGTGCAGACAGATGGCTCAGGATGTTATGCTGCCAGTCCTCTCTGATATTACATAGTTTGGCAAGTGCTTCTTTTGTAAGTTGATTGGTTTCATCTATAAAATCTGTGGAGGTACTGTCAAGTTCCTCTCTAAACACGGTAGGTACTTCCTCAAACTGTTCAAGAGCAGACAAAATGCCTTTAAGATGAGAAATGACATCGTTGAATTCGCCAGAACTTGGCATATTGGACAGCCTTGGGAGTCCTTGAGAGAGTATCTTTTGGTCCTTCGGGTCAATCTGTGAAAGCAATTGGCATAATTCTTCTAACTCTTCATTTGTCAGAGGAGGTTCATCTGATGGAGCAAGTTTGTCAGGGAGCCAACCGTGTTCTTTTTGGTTAGCTGAAATCTCTTTTGCAGCCTTTACTGCATCAATTTTTTCTACCCCTAAAGGTAGGGTTTCAAAGTTTACTTCTTCGCATTGCCAAAGAGCGTTTCTTAACCTGGCTTGATGCTCTCTATTGCTCCGCAGTTTCTGCCGAATCTCATCAATACGTGATTGAATTTCACGGGTATTAGCTCGATCCAATTTTGCGCATATTGCATTGACTGCCGCCTTAGTTTCACCCCTTGAAGCCCTGTCGCTGCTGAGTTGACTAACACATAAGCTTTGAATCTCTTTAGGGATCTTTTCACGCAACACTCTAAGTGCTCGGTCTGTTTGGGCGGTTACAAGGACACGTTTCCCCCGGGCAAGCAGAGAGCAGATAATATTGGCAATTGTGTGGCTCTTCCCCGTTCCCGGCGGCCCTTGAACCAACACTCCGTTATGCTTGCGTAGTCGTTGCACAATTTCCTTCTGCTCATCATTATACTTAAGCGGAAGAAGTAACTCTCCTTCCGGAATATATTCTGAAGCAACATTTTCGTCATCAACGTTATTAGTTAGCTGCTTATCGGCAGGATCGCTGGTTAGGGAACTGATAAACCAAGGAATAGAACTATCTTCCTTTATATTATCACGTACTTGTTCTGCATCCTGTACCCAAAACTTCTTGGCTCTTGGCCTTACAAAAAAATTGGGAGCATTCCAAATGGATGGTTGTTTCATAATGGGGGGATTAGAGCATGTTGACTCATCATACTTGTTAGCTCCTTCTGGACTAATTAGACCGGTAATAGTTTGGGTCCACCCGTATATTTCTTCATTGTCCCAAACGTTGGGTGGTTCTCTTGTCAATTTATCAGTCAATTCAACAATTTGCGTCATGTTGTCGTATTCTAAATCACGTAGACAATCAAACTCTGGCGTCGTTGGCAGCGTAGCGCTGGGGAGGAGAGAAATGACCCGTTCGTCAGGATCAAAATGAATTTCAATAGGTGTAACAAAAAGAGGATGACTTATTGTAACTCCTTCCTTGTGTTTCCAGGTAAGTAATGCATGTCCAAATAGGAGTTCAATACGCTCACCGTCTATTTGCAATCTCTGGTGAAGGGAATAAAGCTCGCGATAAAGCCGATTAGCTCTAAAGTAAGGCATAAACTTTTTTGACCAAGGCCCCCATTGATTAGCTATATAGTCATTTAATAAGTCGGCTCTCGTGGGGTCATCCTCAAATCTCTCTGATATTAATTCTTTGTCGATTACTTGTTGGTTTTTATCTGCGTTCTCAGGAAGTTCTTCCTTGTTGTAGTAGTCACCGGAGGACACTTCGCGGCTTCTTGACGGAAATGCTTCAGGTAATTTAGAAGGATTGTGAAAATCTAACTCTACCCAGTCTTGTAATTCTTCGGGTAAGGATGGCGCTTCTTTTATTTCTGTTTTCCTGACGCTTAACCACCACTCCTCTTCCGATGCTTCTTCTGATGCTTCAACAGAATCTACTTTTCTCAGTCGACAGGAAGACCCTACGGGCACATCATTTAACCACCAGAGTTGTTCTTTGTGTTCTATGATATTGCGTATTACTGGAAGGTCAATAGAAAGCACCTTTGCAATGTAGTCAAATAACCGTGTTGTCTTATCTCTTGCTTCTCCCAACAAATGTGGTTCAGTGTCAACAAAAGAAGGATTTCCTTGTTTTTGTTCTTCCAATTTATGTGTAAACGGAACATCTTTCTCTTGCCCTTCAAAGAGATGTAATTGTTCTTTTTGTGGGTGGGACTCAAGCTTAAAGGTTGGATAGTCAAAGACTTCTTTGCAGCGATAGCATGTAATTAAAGAACTTCCTTTGGGTGCGTTAAGTTTTTGCCCGCAATTTGGACAGATAACCACATTCTTTATAGGGTCTTTATCGTTCATTTCGCACTTTGCAAGTGGAGCATCTTTTTCTTCTGCAAAGGTGTCCTTTGGTAAATGAAGAATGGTATTGATAAGTTCGCTGGGTGTATCTAAACACTCATCGCACAACCATTGTTCGTTAATACTATCAAACACCACATCTGTATAATGTTCGCACCTTTCACAATGACCAAGTGACATGTTTCTGGCGTCCTGACATTAAGATACTAATGAGACCGCGCCCATAAGGTCTTTTACAATCAAATCGGGACTTTCAGGCATATCGAAGCCGTTCGCGGAGGGCTGTACCAGCACGGTCTTACAGCCGGCGGCCTTACCGGCCATTATGTCGGCGGGGGTATCGCCGATCATTATCGACTCTGAGAGATTTATGTCATGTTCTCTGGCCGCCTTCTCCAGCATCCCCGGCCTGGGTTTGCGGCACTGGCAGTCTATGCCGTATGGCTCCACGGCGCCGCCGGCCAGATGGGGACAGTAGTAGACGGCGTCTATGCGTGCGCCTTCCTCCGAGAGCATGTCTAAAAGCCTGTGGTGAATCGCCGCCAGCGTTTCTTCCGTAAAAAACCCCCTGGCTATCCCGGACTGGTTTGTCACTATTATCGAGAGGTATCCACGCTCATTAAACCGTCTTATCGCCTCCGCGGCGTTGGGCAAGACCTCCAGCTCATCGGGAGAGCGCAGGTATTCGACGCCCCTGACGATTGTCCCGTCTCTGTCTATAAAAGCGGCCCTTCTGCTCATGCCTGTTTATCCCTTTCGGACGCGGGCCCTTCAAACAGTTCCTTTTCGATGTTGATATTCATTATTGCTTTAATTATTTTAGATGAGGCTGTTGAGGGGCTTTATGGTGGTTTTCCACGATATTGGATATGATGTCGGTGGAGGATATACCTTCGACAAACGGCGCGAGTACCACTTTACCCCCGCAAGATTCCACGAACTCACGTCCCACCACTCCTTTTTCCCTCCAGTCTTCGCCCTTTACCAGCACGTCCGGCCTTACTTCCTTTATCAGTTTCTCCGGGGTAGGCTCGTCAAACAGAACCACGTAGTCTACGTCCTCCAGGGCAGCGAGTATTCTGGCCCTGTCTTGCTCCGGCAATACAGGGCGACCCGGCCCCTTCATGTCACTAACGGAGCGGTCGGAATTGAGCCCTACCACCAGCAACTCACCCTGGTTGCGTGCGAACCCGAGATACTCTACGTGGCCCCTGTGCAGGAGGTCAAAACAGCCGTTGGTAAAGACTATTCTTTCTCCCCTTGTGCGGTGTTTGTCGAGTATCTTCTTGAGTTTCTTAACGGCCTGAATCTTCTCAAGCGCGGAGTGGTTTCCGGAGAGTTCTCTGAGCATCTCTTCCTTGCTGACGGGGACGACGCCTATCTTTCTAACCTCAATACCCGCGGCCACGTTGGCAAGCCGTGCCGCTTCTGCGAAACTGAAGCCCCCGGCCACCACAAACGTTATCATGCTCAGTATCATGTCGCCGGCGCCGGTAACGTCATATACCTCACGGGGGTCTGTGGATAGTATCTGGCTGGTTCCGTCCCTCTGGTACAGAAATATGCCGTCTTTGTCGAGTGTTATTACGGCGCACTGCAGGTCCAGCTCGCTTACCAGCTTGTCTCCCGCGTTCTTGAGGTCTTCCGGGCCTGAGATGTTTATGCCCGTCATTATCTCCGTCTCGTGGCGATTGGGGGTGACTGCGGTGACACCCCTGTAGGACGAGCAGTTGCGGTTCACCCTGGGGTCTACGATAACGGGTTTTCCCGCGGTTTGTCCCAGGCCGGCGATGGCGCTGAGGAGCCTTTCCGTGAGCAGCCCCTTGTTCATGTCCGATATGGCCACGGCGTCACACCGGTGGAGGTTCGCCCCGATATAGTCCAGGACCTTGTCTTCTATCGTCTTCGGTACGGGGTGTGTCTTTTCGTAATCGATCCTGAGGAGTTGCTGGACGGCGCGCCCGGCGGCATGCAACTGGCCCATTATCCGGGTCTTCACCGTGGTCGGGCGTTCACTCTCGGTAAATATCCCGGAGGTATCCACCCCTAAATCCTTTATAATCCGCAGGAGGTCCTGGCCTGCCGGGTCTTTACCGAGTATCCCCGTGCAGAAGACTTTTGCGCCGAGGTGGGTGAGATTGGTTATGACGGCACCCGCACCGCCGGGGCGTAGTTCTTCTTGAGTCACGTTTATCACGGGTATAGGGGCTTCCGGCGAGATACGGTTTACCTCTCCCCAGACGTACCTGTCAAGCATGAGATCGCCTACCACCATTACGGTAGGACTCTTAATGTCTGACAGTATTTGTATCAGTTTGCTATGCAACGCATGAACTCCCGCACGCGGCGTTGTCTAATAGAACAAGCATCTCCGCGTAGTTCCACTCCATACCGTTTGCCTCGTACAGGCCCTTAATCCTTCGGAGATACTTTTCGTAGATGTCAGATGACGTGTCCTTCCACCCCTCCTCGCAGTAGAACGTCCTGCACCCCAGGGGCCTGTATTTTCTTACCGTGCACCTGTTGTCAACGAGGTACGGGCAGACCCCCTTTTCGGCAGCTATCTCCGGCCGTCCGGCGTTGTGGAGTATGTAGTCCACCTCTAAGCCGCTCGTGTACGGCGTGTGGCCGTATTTGTCAAAATGACAGCATTCGCCGCATGCCCCGCACGAGGGGGCCACTGCGGAGAGCTCCTTATCCAGGTCATTGTAGATTCTACGAAGTTGTTTGCCCAATACTGTCACGGCATACCCTTTCATATCCATGGTTACAGGTTACGAAACTTCCTCCTGGTCGAGAAGAGAGAGTATCCCCATCCTCAACAGGGGCAGCATTATCTCATGATGTCCCGTCAGTGAGTAGCCCTGCTGTGTTGGACGCTGGACGACGTTTACAGTGGGCCGGTAGTGTCTCAACATGTCCATGTCCACGGTCACGAAATTCTGCACCTCATTGCCCAGGTTTCTTGCTGCGGACAGGCACTTGAGAAATACCTCCGGCATCACCACTGCGGAGCCGACGTTCAGCCATACCCCGCCTTCAAGGTTTGCAACCACCCCTGCCAGAATGCGAAAGTCTATGTGGCTCGATCCACCCAGGTCGCTTCCCGAGACGTTCGGGTGCATGTGGATGGTGTCTGCGCCTATGGTAACGTGAACCGTTGCCGGTACGTCAAGCCTGGCTGCCGCGGCCAGGATGCTGTAACCGGCGAACTCGCAGCCGTCCTCGTTAATCTTCCTGCCCAGAGCGGCGCCAAGACCGACGTCTTCCTTTATTCCCCGCGAAGCGGCCTCCTGGATGGCCTCGGCGGTCTCCCGTGCCATGCCGAAACTTCCGTCCTTGAGGGATTTTTGCACGTCTTCAGAGGTGCTGCCCACCAGAGACAACTCATAATCATGGATGGCCACGGCACTGTTCATGGCGACGGCGTTTATGACCCCCCGTTCCATCAGGTCTATTACCAGGGGAGACAGGCCGCACTTTATCACGTGCGCTCCCATGGCCATTACCACGGGGCGTTCGTTGTTGTGGGCCTCTACGATGGCCCTGACAACCTCCAGTAGAGACCTTGCCGCCAGGATCTTTGGCAGGGAGTCCAGGAATTCCCCAAAACCCCCGGGAGGAATATTTTTTAAGGGTTTTGCAAACTGCTCTATGTTCGCAAGACCTTTTCTGTCTTTTATCGAGTAGGTTTTCAAACCGCTGAGGCTCAGGGGCCGGCCCAGCTTCTTTTCCGCCGCCTTGCCAGTTCCTTTTGTGCTCATGCGATTACCTTTTCAAGTTTCTCTGATAATACGTCAAGCCCGTTTGTAATCCTCAACTCCACCCTCAGGGAGAGTATGCGCGTTTGCCATGAGTGATCCCCCACATTCTTTATTTTTACAAGGTCCTTCTGGGTTGTGACCACGGCGTCAACCCCGAGTTTCACGGCCCCGGCGTCTATTTCCGCCAGCTCGCCCGCACTGTAGTAGTGATGGTCCGGAAAGTCATTAAATGTCACAACGTCCGCGCCTGTTAGTTGCAGTGTCTTCTCGAAGGATTTAGGGTTTCCGAGGCCGCAGAAGGCGTATATCTTTTTGCCTTTCAGCCAGGGGAGGTCAATACGCCGGCCGGTCATGTCTTCAAGGTGTAAGGGGTGATGGACGGCTTCCAGGGTGGGTATGTGGCAGTCTATCTCGCCAAGGCGTTTTTTAATGGCCTGTATTTCTACCGGCTCGCACAGGTCTGTATGGGACAGTATCAGCAGGTTTGCCCTGTTCAGGCCGTTTACAGGCTCTCTTAGTATTCCAGCCGGTATCAAGTCACCGTTCCCAAAGGGCTGAAGGGCGTCTATCACGACTATGTCCAGGTCCCTGGCAAGCCTCTGGTGCTGGAAACCGTCGTCCAGGAGCAGGCAGTCCGGGCCGTCATCCTTCAGGGCCTTCCTGGCGCTTGAAAGCCTGTTTTTTCCAAGTAAGACACGCACGCCGGGGAGCCTTTCCGCAAGCTCCAGAGACTCGTCGTTTACCTGATTCCCCTGTATCTCCATTCCAGCATAGCCCCTGCTCAGTATAGCCACTTTTTTACCCCTGTCCAAAAGGAATCTTGTTATAAACTCCAGACACGGCGTCTTTCCGGTGCCGCCCGTGGTGATGTTTCCTACGCTTATTACCGGTACCGGAAGCGGGACGCTCTCAAGTATGCCATACCGGTACAGCAGTCCCCTTATCCTGAGTGCCGCGTAATAGAAGTACGAAAGTAAAGAGAGTATGGACAGGACTAGAGAAGGAAGTAGCCCCTTCTGTTCCTTCCTGATAATGGAGAGATATAGTCTCCTTAAATTCTGTACCACGGCTTTTTTTTCACTTAAGGGGTACAGACCAGTATGCGTGGTCAATGAACTGCTTCCAGGAGCTGTATTTGCTGGAGTTTAGTTTCAGGGTGATGACGGGACTGTGTTTCGGCACAAAGGGCCTGCGGATCAAGTTCAGGCCCGCCTCTTTAGGGGTCCTGCCGCCCTTTTGCTTGTTACACTCGGTGCAGGCACAGACCATGTTCGTCCAGCTGGCCTCACCGCCTCTGGCCCTCGGCATCACGTGGTCGAGGCTAAGCTCCGAGGTCGGGAACCTGCTGCCGCAGTACTGACAGCGATTCCCGTCTCTGGCAAAGATATTTCTCCGGTTAAATTTTATCCCCCACCTTGGCGTTTTCTCGTAGAACAGGAGACGAATTATCTTCGGCACCTGTATGCTTATAGAGACGGTCTTTATCCAGCTTATGTCTTCGTCCTCTTCCGGCAGTTCAAGCTCGGCCTTGAGCAGCGACACGTCCTGCCAGGTCACCAGGTTGTACGAACTGTACCTGCCCTCGTCCATAGACACTACCTCGGCAGAGTTCTTGTACAACAGAGTAATGGCGCGCTTGGCACTGATGACGTTCATCGCCATAAAGAATTTGTTCAGTACCAGCACGCTCGAATCCAGCGCATATGCCCTTGCCATGTCTATACCTTCTTAATTATCTCCGTGGCGACCATGTCGCCTACCTCCCGGGTAGTGGCGCCCATATTGCCCGCGCCCAGTCCCTTTAGCCGGGTGGGAATCACCCTTTTAACGGCCTCCTCCACGTCCCTGGCAGATTCCGTCTCTCCCAGGTGGTCGAGCATCATTGCACACGCACATATGGCCGCCAGCGGGTTGGCGACGTTCTTACCGGCATACTTGGGTGCCGAGCCGCCTATGGGTTCAAACATGGAAACACCTTCCGGGTTTATGTTCCCGCCCGCCGCTATTCCCATTCCTCCCTGTATCATCGCCCCAAGGTCGGTGATTATGTCACCGAACATGTTGTCCGTGACGATTACGTCAAAGTATTCCGGGTTTTTTACCATCCACATGCACGTGGCGTCTACGTGCGCGTAATCGGTAGTTACGTCCGGGTATTCACCGGCCACCTCTTCAAAGACCCTCATCCACAGGTCATGCGCATAGTTAAGGACGTTTGTCTTGCCGCACAGGAGCAGCTTCTTTGCCTTGCTGTTTCTCTTCTTAGTCAGCTCAAAGGCGTAACGAATGCAGCGCTCAACTCCCGACCGGGTGTTGACCATCTCCTGTATGGCCACTTCCTGGGGGGTCCCTCTCCTGAGAAAACCCCCGGCGCCAATGTAAAGCCCCTCCGTATTCTCCCTTACAACAACGAAGTCTACGTCCTCAGGTGTTTTATTCTTTAACGGACAATCTACGCCGGGATAGAGCTTTACGGGCCTCAGATTTATGTACTGGTCCAGTTCAAAACGTAACTTAAGGAGAAGGCCACGTTCCAGGATACCGGGGGCCACATCAGGGTGTCCCACCGCCCCCAGGTATATGGCCCCAAAACCCTTAAACTCCTCTAAAAGGCCTTCCGGCAGCGTTTCCCCCGTCTTTAGATAATGCTCTCCTCCCAGGTCGTACTGCTTTAGTTCATACTTGAAACCTCTTTTCCTGCCAACGGCCTCGAGGACCTTCAGCCCTTCGCTGACTACCTCCGGGCCTATCCCGTCCCCCGGTATTACGGCTATTTTATGCACTTGTTCTGTAATGAACCTCCCACGAAAATAAATATTAAGTTCTTTATTTTAATAAGATTAGGCAGTCTTTTCAAGCAAAATTGGGAGGGTTGGATGGGGGATGTGTGGGGGCGGGGTAACTCCGCCCATACGATAATTTGTTAATACGATTAATTTGCAATTTGTAGCTGCCCCATTTATGGGGCCAATGTGGCATCGGAGCTTGCTCCGACATTTGAACATGGCAGCAAGTCGTGCCTGAGAGTTGAGGGGGTTGGGTAATCTCTGGGGTTATCCGTCGTTATCGTCTGGGACGGCTCTGTCGCCCTGGTTTATTATGGCGCCGCGTTTCCTGAGATGCTTCTTCTGCGCGGGAGTAATGCCTATTGCCCCCCGAAGGTCCGCGTTTTTGACTATAGCCCCCACCAGGGCGGTATAGCGCATGTCGGCACTGCGCAGGTCGACACTACGCAGGTCGGCGCCGCTCAGGTCGGCACCATTCAGATTGGCACTGTGCAGTCTGGCAAATCGCATCTTGGCGTTATGCAGATTGGAGTAGTGCAGGTCGGCACCACGCAGGGCGACATGCTCCAGGTTGACGCCTTCCAGATTGCATCCGACACATTCTTTCGTCTTCAGCAGGTTTTCTCTGTTCTCCTCCACCGATGCCCCATAGGCCACATCTGAGTGTGTGCCCGGAACCATAGTGACAAACCCGATAGAAACGATGAGGGCAGCGGCGGATAATGATATCTTAATGCAACCCATTTCCAACACCCCCTACCGGTCTACTTTATTTTGTTTATAGGGGTCCCCTCTTTCACTTACCGCACGACACTCCAAGAAAGAAAGCATACGCATCTTATATATGCAGTGTCAAGTATTTCTCTAAAATATCTTGGGGGATAGATGTGGGAAAGTGTAAAAAATTTTCTCGTCTGAGGCGGGACCTCCATTTGGCGTAACTTCTCTGCCTCACGCGGATAAGAACGATATACGGCGCCAGAGCGGTTTTTGTAAATCTCCCATGAGCAATGATTCCGGGCGTCATTTCAGGTAGTTGACAGTGTTTGGAATGTGTGTTAATATTCTTTGCTAAAGACCTAAAAACGGAGGATATCGGGTGAATGGCAGGCGCTATGCCGAGGTAGTTGTTAACGCGCCTATTGGTAAGACACTACATTACAGTGTGCCTGAAACCCTGTCCGCTGATATTGAGGTAGGTAAACGCTTAAAGGTGCCGCTCGGTAACAGGGTGGTGAGCGGTTATTGTGTGGGCCTGACAGACTCTCCTTCAGACATTTCCCCCAAGAGGATAAAGGATGTGGTAGAGGTGCAGGATGGCCGGCTGGCCATGGACCCTGCCATGCTCCGTCTCACCCGGCAGATATCTCAGCGCTACCAGTGTCCCTGGGGCGATGCCATTGAGGCAGTGCTCCCCGCGGCCGTGAAGAGGGGGCACCGCACAAAGGTGGTAAAGGTGCTGAGGCTGGCGAGGAAACGGGATGAGATAGAGGCAGAGCTGCCGGCCCTGAGCAAAAGGGCTCCCAAGCAGGGAAGGGCCCTTCGGATACTGCTTGAGACATTTGAGGAAGGGATGCCGGTGCGTGAACTTTCGCGCTTTAGTGGTTGCGGCCCCTCCAGCATCCGTGCCCTGATAGGACGTAAACTGGTAGAGTCTTACGAGTTATCTCCCCGGGAAGACGTCCCGGCCGGCCGGCACGCCCCCAGATCTTCAGACCTTGTTTTCACCCTCACAAAAGAACAGCAGGACGCTTTGGACCTGATAAAGGCGAAACTGGCGGAAGACAGGTTCGGTGTGGTATTACTTCATGGGGTGACGAGCAGCGGCAAGACAGAGGTGTATCTGCGGGCCCTGCGTGAAGTTGTCCGAAAGGGCCTTGGTGCCATCGTGCTGGTCCCGGAGGTCTCTCTAACACCCCAGACCATAGAGCGCTTTAGTGAGCGGTTTGATAACGTGTCGGTGCTGCACAGCTATCTCACCGGTGCTGAACATCACGCCCAGTGGCAGGCAGTAAGAGATGGTACGTCCCGGGTGGTTATCGGTGCGCGTTCTGCGGTATTTGCGCCCGTTAAGAAATTGGGATTGATTGTAATTGACGAGGAACACGAGTCTACCTATAAGCAGGATACGGCGCCGCGTTATCATGCCAGGGACGTTGCCATTATGAGGGCAAGGGAGGAGGGCGCGGTGGTGATACTCGGCTCAGCCACTCCTTCACTGGAGAGTTACTTCAAGGCCGTAGCCGGTGAGTATGGAAGGGCCGTCTTGAGCAAACGCGTGGGAGACTGGCCGCTTCCCCCTGTGGAGGTGGTGGATATGAAACAGGAGTTCCACGTGGGCAGGTATACACGGCTCCTCTCACACCCCCTCGAACACTCTATGCGCCGGAGCCTCTCCAGGGGTGAGCAGGTTATCCTGTTCCTGAACAAGCGGGGTTTCTCGCCATTTATCAGCTGCCAAAGGTGCGGCTACGTGCTCAGGTGTGACAGGTGTGACATCACCCTGACCTACCACAAGAGACATCACGTCGCCCTCTGCCACTACTGCTACAAAGAGGTGCATCCACCGGAGGAGTGTCCTGACTGCAAGGGGTCGAAGATGAATTATTTCGGACTGGGGACGGAGAGGATAGAGGACGAGATACGCAAGCACTTCCCCGAATATAAGACGATGAGGATGGACAGTGATACGATGAAAGGGCGCGACGCCCACGAAAAGGCCTTCAGGGCCTTGAAGAACGGGGACGTGGATATCCTGATAGGGACACAGATGATAGCCAAGGGGCTTGACTTCCCCAACGTGACTGTGGTAGGGGTTATTTCCGCTGACACAATACTCAATTTTCCGGATTTTCGTGCCTGCGAGAGGACCTTCCAGTTGCTCTCTCAGGTGGCGGGCCGTACCGGCCGGGGCCCGAAAGGAGGAAGGGTTATTATACAGTCCTTTAACCCGAACCAGTACTCTATCCTTGCGGCGGCGGAGCATGACTACGAAGGTTTCGCGAAGCGTGAACTGGAATACAGGAGGTTGCTTGGTTATCCGCCGTTTGGCGTGATTGCCCGGATGGTTTTCCGGGGAAGGAATGAAAGCGCGGTCGAGAAAAGGGCCCTGCATGTGGCGAAGGCCCTGAAGGACGCCTGTGGCAGTAACGGTCAGACGAGGACAAAGGTGGTGGGGCCCGCCCCTGCGCCAGTTTCCAGGATAAGGGACAATTACCGCTGGCACCTCACCCTTAAGGCGCCTTCCCACAAGGTGTTAAGTGATGTGTTGAAGCGTGGGCTAGGCGACATTAAAGCCACCTCCGGCGGCGTCAGGCAGATTGTAGACGTAGACCCCTATAATATGTTGTAATAAGTAGTATGATGCAAAAAAACTTAATGGGAGAATAAAGGATATGGGATTCGACGGCAGCGCTAACGGCCACGAGGCGGAGGGCTTCTTTAACCAGAGGGGCGGCATCACCTATAACGATTTCATCCTGCTCCCGGGCCATATAGATTTTAACGTGGATGAGGTACAACTTGATAGCAGGCTGACCCGGAACCTCGTGTTGAAGAGACCTATTGTCAGCTCTCCGATGGATACGGTGACGGAGTCTAAGATGGCCATCCAGATGGCGCTCCTGGGCGGTATAGGCATCATCCACTACAACAACACGGTAGAGGAGCAGGCAAAACACGTAAGGAGGGTCAAGAGGTTTGAGAACGGTTTCATTGCCGAGCCGGTCGTGCTTCGTAGTGATAACACTATCGCCGATGTGCGTAGAATTAAGGAGCAGTACGGCTTCTCCGGTATACCAATTACCGAGGACGGCAAGCTGGGTTCAAAGCTGGTTGGTATAGTGACTCAAAGAGACATAAGCTTCGAGACAAACGACACCAAGAGCCTCAGCGATGTGATGACGACAGAGGTTATAACCGCCCCTGTGGGAATAACCCTGCTGGAGGGCAACAATATTCTTAAGGAGAGCAAGAAAGGCAAGCTGCCCATAGTCGACAAAGAAGGACGGCTTGTGTCGCTTATGAGCAGGACGGACTTGTTGAAGAACGAGGACTTTCCCTACGCCTCCAAAAATAAGGATAAGCAACTCCTGGTGGGCGCCGCTATCTCCACAAAGGAGGAGGATAAAGACAGACTGGACGCACTGGCGGACGCCGGGGTGGACGTGATTGTTATTGACGCATCGCAGGGCGACTCCGTTTATCAGATAGACCAGGTAAAGTACGCGAAAAATAAATACTCCCATCTGGAGGTAATTGGCGGCAACGTGGTGATGGCCAGGCAGTGTAAGTCCCTGATAGATGCCGGGGTGGATGCCCTCAGGATAGGTATGGGCAGTGGTTCCATATGTATAACACAGGAGGCGCTGGCCGTAGGCAGGGCTCAGGGTTCTGCCATATATCACTGTGCGAAGTTTGCCAGGGAATACGCAAAGATACCCATGATAGCCGACGGCGGGATATCTAATCTGGGCCATCTTATCAAGGCATTAGCGCTTGGCGCCAGTTCGGTGATGCTGGGGGGGATGCTTGCCGGTACGACGGAGACCCCCGGTGAATATTTCTACGAAGGCGGGGTTAGATTAAAAAAGTATCGCGGGATGGCCTCGTTTGAGGCCATGGACGCGGGTGGGGCAAAGAGATATTTTTCTGATGAGGATAAGGTAAAGGTCGCGCAGGGAGTAACCGGGGCCGTGGTTGACAGGGGTTCTGTTGTTGACCTGGTAGGATATCTGGAACAGAGCATCAAACACTCAATGCAAGACCTGGGGTGCAGAACCCTTGAGGACCTGCACAAGGCCCTCTATAACGAAACACTGCGGTTTGAGATAAGAAGTTCTTCCGCCCAGACGGAGGGTGGTGTGCACGGGCTGTACTCATACAAAGACCCTCATCTGGGTCTCTTCAAGCAGGTAATAGATCGAAGGGAAATATAACATTGGTTCCGCCGAAAAATCCTACTAAATATTTACTGTTGACCGCCGTAGCTGTTGTTTCAATCTTGTTTCTTCCTGTGGGGCGGGGTGTGCCGCCGCATCCTGCCTATGGATATTCTGAGGCCGACCTGAAGAAGGTGAAGGAGACGGACCTGTGTCCCCGGTGTGATCTCAGCGGCGCTGACCTCAGCGGAGAGATACTGACCATCGCCGACCTTCACGATGCAAATCTGAGTGGCGCAAATCTGCATGATGCCTGGCTGGGAGACGTGTGGCTCAGTGGCGCCGACCTTACCGGCGCCGACCTTACCGGCGCCAACATGGAGGCCGCCGACCTCAGCGGAGCCGACCTCAGCGGTGCTGACCTGACGGGCGCTATACTTTCGTCTGCCGACCTTACAGGCGCCGTTCTGACTAAGGCCAGGCTTAATGACACCAACCTGCAGGGGGCCGACCTTGGCGGCGCGGACTTTAGCGGTGCAGACCTGACCAACGCTTACCTGAAGCCACACAACGTAAAGGGCGCGAACTTTACGGGGGCAAAAGGTCTTAGCGCAAAACAGGTAGAGGACCTCACGGCTCGCGGCGCCGTTTTCACTTCGACCGGAGCTGTTTCTGTAGCGCCTGGCGTAAAGGTAGGGCCTGAGTCGGGAAGTTCTTTGGAAGAAAATATAGATACACTGTTAAAGACGATGGCCTGCCCCGGGTGCTACCTTGGTGAAGCCGACCTGCGCGGCGCCGAGCTGAAGGAGGCCAATCTGGAGGATGCCGACCTGAGGGGGGCAAATATGCATGGAGCCAACCTGCACATAGCCGACCTCGAGGGTGCCAACCTGAGCAAGGCAAACCTTAGCAATTGCAACCTGAGTGATGCCAACCTGAACGGGGCGAGCCTGAATGACGCCGACCTTACCGGTGCCAACCTGGGCTATGCCGACCTGGGTGGCGCAACCTTTACCGGTGCCAACCTGAGAGGTGCTGACCTGCAACATGCCAAGCTCCGGGATGCGGATTTTCGGGAAGTCAAGGGTCTTTCCGCCGAGCAGAAGAAGTACGTTGAGGAAAACGGCGCAATAGTGGAATAAGGCGTGTTATTACAGGGTCTGAGACGCGTACGGAAAGAATTAATGTATACTGCCCGGCTTTTTTCTTTTTGTGGCCCTGTGGGAGATTGCCCACCCGGGGGTACACTATGCCGTACATTATAATATAATACTTTACCCATGTGTATCTGTTTGTAAAGCATGACCTTACACCGCAGTCTAACTTTTTTTGTTGACAAACAGAACTAATTCCGTACTATATGTACCTTCGTAAAGTTGACGAGGAAAATCCCTTCATTCCATGATTGGGAGACTGTTTTAGTCTTAAGGGAAAATATTTTTTAAGAAGTTAGGGGAGAGGTACTTAAGAGAAAGGAGAGAGGGTTTATGAAGAAATTCGCAACATTTGCCATCTGCGTTGTTTTCTTGGTGGCATCTGGTTTTAGCAGCCTTGCCACAGCTGACGATGAAGGCCCGGTAGTATCTCTGGACGTCATTGTCATTGCTTTGGGTAACGCTCCTATACAGGACGCTACCGTTACTGTAGGGGACAACGAGGAGGTCACAATGAACAATGGTTGCGCAAGCTTTACCCTTACTCCCGGAAGCTACACAGTGTGTGCAAAAGGTGAGTGGGGCGGAAAAAGCGGCCAGAAGTGTCAGGACGTGGTGTTAAGAGGTGAGAAGCGTTTTGTCGTCCTCGAACTGTTCCAGAAGATAGAGTCAGTTTGGGATTAAGGTGATATAAATAAAGTTGTCAAGAAAGGCCTCAGGGTTAACGCCCTGGGGCCTTTTTTACTAACTTCCCCAGGATTTGCCCGTCGTCAAGCCGGTATAGTGTCCCGAAGGACTTTCTATTATTCAGCCTCGCCGTGTAAGCTATAACACTGCCTTCTTTTATCCACATTAACTGCGGTACGTATTCGTCTCTGAAGATTACGGAAACTTCGGGCGACTCCCCGATGTCAAAACCTAGTTTCACCGTATTCCAGTCGGAGTGTGTCAGGCCTTTATACACGATGACGCCGTTCCACTGGACGTATTTTCCTTCATATTGTTTCCAGAGCTCATTTCTTTCATTCCTGCTCAACGTGCTCTCCGGGCCGAAGAGTTTATTAAGCTCGTCTATGGTGACCTCTACAAATTCTCTGTCGCCGCGTGCGGATTCCGGAAGCGGTATTTCTTTGGGAGACGGTATCTCCCCTTTTGCAAAGGGTACTTCCCGCACGGGGCCGCCTGTATATGTACCACGATTCAGGGTGTCCTGGGCCGGCCCTGGTACGGGATTGGTCCAGGCCAGGAGGTCTTCTTCACCGTAAAGGCGTTCAAACTCCGCGCGGTATGAGTCGATGACGTCCGGGTCGTCTAGGATGACAACGTTTTCGTGGCTATACTTTGGGGCCTTATTTGTCCAGTCGTAAGTGCCGGTTATGAGCAGTTTATCATCAAAGATAGCGAAATTGTTGTTCATCCGGCCGCCGGCCCCACCCTTAAGCGCTTTTATCTTAAACCCTTCCTCTTTTAGAAGGCCGACCCGTGAGGGCCTGGAACGGGTATTTTGATAGTCTACGACCATCCTTATGTTTACACCGCGCGCCCTTGCGTCGGTGAGGGCCTGGATGAGATCGCCTGAGATCAGGTTTGAGACGGCCAGGTCTATGCGGCTGTCGCTGCGGGATATATTGTCTATGAGAAGTTCTTGTATGTCACTGTCGGGGGAGAATACTACGTCCATCTCCCCGTAACAGGTCGCCGAGAGGAGGCATGAAACAAATAGTTTTAGAAGAAGGTGTTTGAGCTTTGACGCATCCATGGCAAGAAGTTGACGTAAAACAAATTAACCTTCACCCTTTGTCTTGCCTTCCCACACCTCCAGGAACCTCCGGCAGATATCTACGGTGGTGATCATTCCGGCAAGTTTACCTTGTTTGACGACGGGTATGGTTCGGAAACCGTGTGTTTTCATAAGTGAAATGGCAACCACGAGGTCGCCGTCTTCATCTATTGTGATGACGTTTTTGCTCATTATGTCAGACACCTTTAATTTTGCCAGTTCCTCCACGTCTTTTATGGTAATGTCCAGTGCGCCATAATCCTTTATGTAATCTACGTTGCCGAGGATTGGAAGGAAGTCCGGACTAAAGGTGTTGAGCATGTCTGTGATTGAAATAATACCTACCACCTTCTTGTCATCATCTACTACCGGAGCGGCCCATATCTTGTTGCTTATGAACTTTGAGGCGGCGTGTTTTACTCCATCCTCAGGCCTCAAAACCACGCTGTCCTTTTCATAGCATCGCTCGACTTTCACTGGAAGCTCCTCATCTGTCTAGTAACCCGGGCGGGAAGAAACTTTAAAGAACTACAAGGAGAATATATCATAGAGAGGGGTTCTTTTCAAAGGATTAATGTTATCAAGCACCCGTTACCTGCGGGTTTTTCCACAGGCAACGAAGGCCTCTGGCAGGGCGTCGAGGACGTCTGTGGCTATTAGTGAATATTCTCCCATGGTCTCCCGTGCCATATCGCCGGCCAGTCCGTGGAGATATGCCCCCAGCACGGCGGCGTCAAAGGCGGAGAATACTCCCTGGGCCCACAGACCCGCGATGAGGCCGGTCAGCACGTCGCCCGTACCCGCGGTTGCCATGCCGGGGTTGCCTGTCGTACATTCATACAGCTTGTCGCTGTGGGTTACGAGGGTCTTGTGTCCCTTAAGTACCAGTGTGACACGGGGATACTTTTTTATGAACCTGGCGGCCACCTCTTCACGCCGGCCGTGGTTGCGGCTCGAACTAGCGGAGTCCAGGGCCATGAGGCGGTCCATCTCACCTGGATGAGGGGTCAGGATTATGTCTGCTTTTATATTGTTTAACGTGTCTGGTTTCTCCGCCAGGGCGTTGAGGCCGTCGGCGTCTACTACCAGATGTCCCTCAAGGTTTTTAAGGAGCCAGAGTACAAGTTTTTTCGTGTCGGGGTTCTGAGAAAGCCCCGGACCCAGGGCAATTACCTGTGCGTTCTTACTCACGCCCGCTATCTCATCCCTTGCCTCGTAGGAAAGTGTTTGTTCCGCGGTCTCCGGCAGTGGTTTTGTTATTACGCAGGTCAATTTTGAGGCGACAATTGGGTTGAGACCCTGCGGTATGCCCAGGGTTACAAGCCCGGCCCCGCTGCGCAGGGCGGCCTTGGCGGCAAGGCAGGCCGCCCCTGTCATCCCCGATGAACCGGCCAGGACGAGTACCCTGCCGTATGTACCCTTATGGGAATCGGCCTTGCGCTCTGGAAGTGGGGGTAAGACCGTGATTCGTTTCATTCAACCATCCTGTCTGTATGCCTGTTTGGCATTTGACAGGCTAGCAAATTATATCACCGGAGTAAACAGGCAATATGACCCCCAAGACGGAGAAAACATTGGAGGAACCGGGCGGCAAGGAGTAAAAAAAAGCGGGTACCGCCGGGCCAAAACCCTGGGGTACCCGCTTTGACTATCTAATCGGAGACAATAGCGTCAGTGGCTTAGTTTATGAAACCGGTTACGCCTGCCACTTGGTTCTGTACCACACCACATCACCCTTGGCGTCGAGCTTGGCCACCCAGAAGGCCTTACCCTGCTCTACACCGTCGGGACTGTAGCTGTATGAACTGCCGGACACTATATAGCCGCCGTCGGCTGTCTCCCGGATGGAGGTTGCCGTGTCATAAAACTCTCCACCAAAGGTCTTGTGCCAGGTGGCGTTGCCTGAGGGGTCCAGCTTGATTATCCAGCTGTCACCCGCGGAGCCGAAGGAAGTAGTACCACCGGCGACTATGTACCCGCCGTCGGCCGTCTGCTGGATGGAGTAGGCAAAATCATCCTCCTCGCCACCGTAGACCGTCTGCCAATCCGTCTCGCCTGTGGAGGAGAGCTTCATCAGCCACATATCGTCGCCTCCAGAACCAAAGGAGTTCGTGGCGCCGGCAACTATATACCCGCCGTCGTCAGTCAGCCAGACGGCGTTTATCGAGTCGTCGGTTTTTCCGCCATAAACCTTTTCCCACTGCTTGTTTCCCTCGGCGTTTAGCCTTACTACCCAGCCGTCCTTCAGCCCGGATTCAAGGGCCAGGGTCTCTCCTACAACTATGTATCCCCCATCAGGGACTTGCCTGGCGACGTTGATATGGTCGTCACCACGTCCACCGAAGGTCCTCTGCCACAGTATACTTCCCGTGGAATCCGTCTTCAACACCCAGCCTTCCGATTTACCTCCACTTGTGGGCCATGAGGAACCGCCCAGGACGTAGCCGCCATCGCCGGTCTGCTGGACGCTGTTGAACAAATCGTCCTGGTTGTCGCCGCCATATTTCTTCTGCCACAGTTCGTCTCCCTGGGCGTCAAGCTTTACAAGCCAGCCGTCGGAAAGCTTGGTGGCGGGTGAATATTCATAGCCGGCCACAATATAACCCCCGTCGTCGGTCTGGGCCACGGCATTGGCTATCTCGGATTTACTTCCCCCGTATGTATCGAACCACTGAATGTCCCCCAGCGCGTCCATCTTCAGTACCCAACTATCCACAAGGTTTGAACCGGTGGGGTCAAGTGCTCCGCCAAGCAGCAAATACCCGCCGTCGTTTGTCTCAATGGCGGCAACGGACCAAACCGCTTCTCCCTGCTTGGGGGTGGCGTACTGCGCGTAAGAGGTATTCGTTACGAATAAAAAGATTGCGGAAAACAGGACACAAAATATAGGATACCACAAGAAAACTTCGGTTTTGCTGTTATTTCTTTTGGCAGGATGTACCTGCACTTGATGAAGCATGTTTTTTTCTCCTCCAGTACTGTCTTCCCTCTACAGCCTCAGAATAAGACCTTAGACGCAGACTTTACTATACTATGTAGGAAGACGCAAACTAAAATTAAAACCTGCCGTAAGGATCTGTGTCAGGGCACGGCTTACCCGCAGACGGTAAGCCTAAAAGGTCATTTGTCCTAATAATTTATTCGCTATGTGACAAAAGTCAATAAGATTTTGCCTGGAACAATTTGCCCTAAAATGTTTCTGCCGTCAGCAGGCGCTTCTATGTCTTGGCACGTGTTTTGTTTATGAGGGAAGCGGTGTAGCCGGCGCCAAAGCCGTTGTCTATGTTTACGACCGATACCCCTTCGGAACAGGTGTTCAGCATGGTAAGCAGCGGCGAGATACCGCCGAAGCTTGCGCCATAGCCCACGCTGGTCGGCACGCCAACCACGGGGCAGTCTACCAGCCCGCTCACCACGCCGGGGAGCGCACCTTCCATACCGGCGACCACTATGATGACGTTTGCCTGCGATAGTTCCTTGCGATGCCCCAGGAGCCTGTGTATGCCCGCGACACCGGCGTCATAAATGGTCTTTACCTTGTTGCCCATGAGCTCCGCCGTGACTCTTGCCTCTTCCGCCACGGGTATATCGAGTGTCCCCGCCGTGACCACCAGTATAAGCCCCTTTGGCGCCTTACGCCGCGTCTTCTTTATGGTGATGGTCCTGGCAGTCTCATTATACTCCGCCTTCGGGAAATTCTTGAGCATTGCCCGGTAGATCTCAGGGTTCGCCCTGGTAGCCAGGATGTCGCCTTCACCTCGTGCAATCTCTTGCGCTATTTTCACCACCTGTTCCGGCGTCTTTCCCTGAGAGAAAATAACCTCCGGAAAGCCCCGGCGAAGCGTCCTGTGGCTGTCAACCTTAGCAAAACCCACGTCCTTATAGGGGAGGTCCTTGAGATGCTCCAGGGCCTGTTCCATAGAGTATTCTCCTTTGCGGACCTTGGTCAGTATTTTTTTGATAAGATTTATATCCATGTTGTCATGCGCGGCGTTTATACGGCCTGAGCGACTGCCTCAACCTCTAAGGTGGAAAAATCCCTCTCCAGGTATTTGTAGTAACCCAGGCAGGCGACCATGGCGGCGTTGTCTGTGCATAGTTTAGGTGAGGGGCAGAAGAGCCTGACGGGGAGATCCTCCAGGGCCAGGGAAAATCTCTTTCGCAGTCTGGAGTTACAGGCCACGCCGCCTCCAAGGATTACTCCGTTCACACGATGCCTTTTCAGGGCAAGGAGGGCCTTATTCACCAGGACGTCCACTACGGCCTCCTGAAAACTGGCGGAGATATCGGCTACCTCTTGCCGGTTCAGTTCGCCCTTACGTCCCTGGAGGCCTTGATAGTGGTACAATACGGCGGTTTTCAGGCCGCTGAAACTGAAGTCCAGAGAGCTGGGTTCCAGGTATGAACGGGGAAATGAGACGGAAGCGGGGTTGCCGCTTATCGAGATTCGGTCAATCTCCGGCCCGCCGGGGTAACCAAGGCCCAGCAGTTTTGCCACCTTGTCAAAGGCCTCTCCCGCCGCGTCGTCAAGTGTAGCGCCCAGGGCCAGGTGATCGGTTTCGCTCCGGCTGAGGTACAGGCTTGTGTGTCCCCCGGAGATTACGAAACCCAGGGCGGGAAACCGGAGTTCTTCCCCGTATTCTAACCTGCTGGCGAGGAGGTGGGCATGGAGGTGATTAACCGCTATCAGAGGCAGCTTGAAGAGCCATGAAAGGGTCTTCGCGGCGGTCAGACCAATGAGCAACGCGCCGATAAGCCCCGGGGTGGTTGCCAGGGCCACCGCGTCTATATCCTTAAGCTGTGTCCGTGCGTCACGGAGCGCATTGTCTATTACCGGCAATATGGCTTCAATGTGCGCACGACATGCAATTTCAGGCACTACGCCACCGAACTTTAGGTGCAGTTGCTCCTGTGAGCTGACGATGTTCGACAAGATGTTGCAACCGTCTTCTACTACTGCGGCAGAGGTTTCGTCGCAAGAGGTTTCTATACCGAGTATTAACATTACTCACAGGGTTGGGTTGTTAAGTAGCTTGGTGAACAGCTGCTGGTCGTTTTTGAGGATGTCCAGGGCTCGCTGGAGCTGGATGTCTGAAGGGACCTCTTCTAAAGGTGAGGCTTCTTCACCGCTGTCTCTTCTGGAAAGGCTTGTGTTCTTCAGTTTGATTATGGATTCATGCAGATCCCTTGTCTCTTCTTTACTGAGTTCTACAACGACGTCCGGTTCTATGCCGATATCATGAATTGAGGCCCCGGAAGGTGTGTAGTATTTAGCGGTTGTGAGTTTTATGGCGCTTCCCTCGTCCTCGACCGGCACAAGGCTTTGGACCGAGCCCTTTCCAAATGTTTTTGTGCCTACGAGTAAACCGCGTTTGCGGTCCCTGATGGCCCCGGCTACGATCTCCGCCGCACTGGCACTGCCGTTATTGATCAGTACAATAACAGGGAAGTTTGGAAAGGTCCCGGATTTTTTTGCAAGGTATACATGGTTTTGGGACGGATCTTTGCCTTTCGTAGAGACGATTACGTCGTCTTCGAGAAACTTGTCTGAGACGTCTACAGCAACGTTTAAGAGGCCGCCGGGATTAAACCGCAGGTCCAGGATGAGTGACTCCATCCCCTCCTGCAGGAGCGCCGTGACGGCATTTTCGAGGTCCTCTGTGGTATTTTCCTGAAAGGTGCTGACCGCAACGTAGCCTATCTTGTCCTCTTCGTCGACTATCCTGCTGCCTATTACGCTTTTTAGCTGAACTACGTCTCGCTCTATGGTGATGTCTGTGGTTTCCGTTTCATCAGGGTGTAGGACGCTGATGGTTACCTTGGTGCCTGGAGCGCCTCTTAGTCTTTTTATGGCCTCTCTGAAGCTGATATTTTCCGCGGGTTCATCTTCAATCCGTAGAATCTTGTCGCCGGGCAATATCCCCGCCTTAAACGCGGGTGAGTCAAGTATAGGTGTGATGACGGTAAGTATGCCGTCCTTCATTATGACCTCAATGCCCATTCCGCCGAATTCTCCCTCCGTTTCTATCCGGAGGTCTTCCATCTCATCGGGGCTTATGAACTGGCTATAGGGGTCCAGTTCTTGCAACATCCCGCGATAAGCGCCTGTGAGAAGGTCGTGAAGCTGCACCTCGTCCACGTATTTTTCCTTGATAAGCCTTACCACCTTTATCAGCTCCACGTAATCCTCGTAATAGTCTGTCTCCTCCTCTGCCGGCAGGGGACGGCTAAGGGTTATTAGCAGGGAAAGGGTTAAGACCAGACAGTATGACGTGCGTAACATAGGCATTGTTATTTCCTGTTGTAGGCCCTGAGGGCGGCCTCGGCTATATCGTCGGCGGTAAGGCGATATTCCTTGAAAAGCGTGCCGGGGTCACCGGACTGGCCAAAGCGGTTGTCTATACCGATCATCTCCAGGGGGACAGGGCATTCCTTTCCGAGCACCATGGCGACCGCGCTGCCCATACCGCCATCGAGGGCGTGCTGTTCGGCAGTTACCACGGCACCGGTTTGTTTTGCCACCCTGGTGATGGCCTCACTGTCTATGGGTTTTATCGTGTGGAGGTCAATGACGGAGGCCTCGACCCCCTTGGCTGAGAGTGTCTCTGCCGCTTTAAGGGCCTCTGCCACCATTATGCCGCAGGCGACGATGGCCACGTCATTTCCCTCACGCAGGGTAATCGCCTTACCGATTGAGAAGCCGTCCTGCTCCTGCGTTATGATGGGCACGGCGGCCCTGCCCAGTCTTATATAGACCGGGCCTTCGTGGTTATATGCGGCAATTACCGCCTTCTTTGCCTCAACGGCGTCGCATGGGACCATGACCGTCATGGCAGCAATAACCCTCATCAGGGCGAAGTCTTCTATACACTGGTGGGAGCATCCATCCGCACCCACGGCGACCCCGCCATGAGTGGCTACTATCTTTACGTTCAGGCCGCTGTGACAGATGGTATTGCGGATCTGTTCCCAGGCACGGCCGCTTGCAAAGATGCTGAAGGTACTGACGAATGGGACCTTCCCGCAGGTGGCCAACCCCGCGGCGGTGTTCATCATATTCGCCTCGGCTATGCCCATGTCGAAGAACCTGCCAGGAAATTCCTTACCGAATTTTGCCGTGGTGGTGGACTTTGCCAGGTCTGCGTCCAGTACGACTATTTCCTCGTGGGATTTTCCTAACTCCAGTAACGCCTGTCCGTAAGCCTCGCGGGTTGAGACCATTTTTGTAATGGGCGTTTTTATGGGCATGTGTGCGTCCTTATGCTAATTCCGCAAGGGCCTTTTCGGCCTGTTCCTGGTTTGGGGCCTTTCCGTGCCAGCCGGCCTCCCCTTCCATAAATGATACGCCTTTACCTTTTACGGTCTTTGCAACGATAACGGTGGGCTTGCCCTTCAGCGTTTCCGCCTTATCGTATGCCTGGAGTATCTTCTCCAGGTCGTGTCCGTCTATCTGTATAACGTTCCAGCCGAACGCCAGCCACTTCTCGTGTATGGGCAGCGGCGACATAATCTCGTTAATGGGACCGTCTATCTGTAAACCATTATTATCTATTATTGCGCAGAGGTTGTCCAGACCGTAGTGGCTGGCGGCCATGGCAGCCTCCCAGACCTGACCCTCTTCTATCTCTCCGTCACCCAGCATAACGTATACGCGATAGTCCTTGTTGTCTATCTTGGCTGCGAGGGCTATGCCCAGTCCGACTGAGAGGCCCTGGCCCAATGAGCCGCTGGATATCTCTATGCCGGGTGTCAGACGTCTGTCGGGATGGCCCTGAAGCCGGCTGCCGAACTGTCTCAATGTGTCGAGTTCACTCACCGGAAAATAGCCTGTCTCGGCCAGTACGGCGTACAGGGCAGGGCAGGAGTGGCCCTTCGAGAGTACAAATCTGTCTCTATCGGGCCAATCAGGATTCTTGGGGTCATGTTTAAGCTTACCGTGGTATAGTGCCACCATGAGGTCCGTGGCTGAGAGAGAGCCTCCAGGGTGGCCGGAACCGGCCTTGGCCAGCGTGCGTATTATATGCCTCCTGACCTGCCGGGCCTTCTCCTCAAGTACTTCGATGCTCGGCCTACTCAATAAAGGGTTGTCTCCTGTTTATCAGTAGCGGTGCGCGCAAGAAGCGGCGACGGGGTTTGTATAATAGAACCCGTAGGCAAGGGCTTCGATTAAAAAGTCTTGTTCCTTTCCTCTCGGGCTGTACCTGTGGGCAGAGACGGAGTCGAACCGTCGACACCGGGATTTTCAGTCCCGTGCTCTACCAGCTGAGCTATCTGCCCTGTATATAAAAGCTTACGTGCGCATTATAAAAGGGGGGTCTTGCGTTGTCAAGGTCTTTTTGCCCAGTCTCCGCACGACCTTTTTTTTGTCCTTGTCCATCTGCGCGCGGAGCGCGTCGGCGCTCTCAAACTTCATCTCGTCCCTCAGCTTAAAGAGGAACTTTAGCTCTAAATCCTTACCGTATAGAGATTGATTGAAATTGATTATATGCACCTCTACCACTTCCTCCCTCCCCTGTGGCTCGAAGGTGGGTCTGGTGCCGATGCTGGTAAGAGACAACATGTCCCCTCCGTCCACGTTTACCATGCTTGCGTATACGCCGGAAGGTGGTTTTATTTCGTTGTCGAGCTCCAGGTTTGCCGTAGGGTAGCCCAGTTCTTTGCCCCTGCCGCTGCCTTCCACTACCGTGCCCATAAGGGTGACGGGCCTGCCGAGCATCTCCTGAGCCCTCTTCAGGTCACCTTGAAGTACGGCTTCCCTGATGCGGGTACTGCTGATTTTTTCGTCCATGTATTTGATTACCGGACACAGGCGTGTCTCAAACCCGTACTTTTTTGAGAGCGCGGAAACGGAGGCGAAATCTCCCTTCCGGTCCTTTCCAAAGGCAAAGCCCCGGCTCATTACCCAGCCTTTGGCACCCAGGTAGTCGTAGACAATCTTCTCGGTGAAATGTTCCGCACTCATTTTACAAACCTTGTCAAACTCCAGGACGACGGCTAAATCCACTCCCATGCGCCGGAAGAGAAGCAGCCTGTGCTTTAATGAGGTGATGAAGCTGGACGTGCGACCGATAAGTACGTTTCTTGGGTGTGTGGTGAAAGTGAGTACGACGGATTCACCCTGCATTTCTTTCGCCCAGTTCACTGTCTTGTTGATTACCGCCTGGTGGCCGCGATGTACCCCGTCAAAGCCGCCGATTGTTATGACCGGCCGGGTGAGCTTCCTGGGCCGTTCCTTTATTCCGTACAGGGTCTCCATTTATCTGGTTAGTTTTGCCTCTTTTTTGAGGCGTTCGTTCCATTGTTCAAAAAAGTCTTGTTGTTTTTGCCCCAGGTATTTTTGAACCAATTTTTTCTTGTTTTCTTCAAACGTCTTTTGGTTTGCGGCTTTTTTCCCCTCGAGCCTTATGACGTAGACGGTTTTTTTTCCTGCCTTTTCGGTGACCGCGTCCAACTCACCCTGTTTGAGCCGGAAAGCGCTTTTTGCCACGTTGGGGGTGTTGGCCTCGAGTGTGTTTATATAGCGGGAGGGCTTGCCGTCTTTTGTCTCCGGTCTCTTGAAGAATTCTGTTTGTCTCTTTACAAAGGCGATCCCTTTGGCCTCGCTCTTCAGGAATTTAATGCCCTCTTCGAAAGAGGCCTGTTTTATCTTCTCCACACACTTCCTGGCCATTTCCTCGGCCTTTTGCAGGGCCTTTTCCTCCTTCAGGTCTTTCACCACCTTCTCGCGGATTTCTTGCAGTGGCGGCGCGGACGGTTCTTTTATGGAGATTACCTGAAATATAAACGCACCGCCCGGCGCCTCAACCGGCGGGCTGGGATCGTATTTCTCTCTCTCAAAGAATTTGGAGTACACGGTCTCCTCCACGCCTGTTATGACGTCCTTGGCCTTTTCTCTGGTAAAGAAGTCGCTTTCTTTATAGTAAACACCCATGTCGCCGCCGATGTCTGCGAAGTTTATGTGGTCGGTCCGTCCGAGACTGTCGTAAATCTTTTCATCGACTTTATTTATTAGCCCGTTAACCAGTTCTTTTGCCTTTTTTCTTTCGATGATTTTGTTTATCTTCTCTTTAACCTCCTCGAAGGGTTTGTATTGTGGAGGTTGCGGCTCTTTGTTTCCTTCGTCCTTTTCGCCCTTGTCAGCCTTTGACGGGCTTTCCTTTTTGTATCTCCTGTCCTTGTTTTCCTCGTAATAGGCCCGCATCTCGTCTTCCGTAACCGTGACCTTTTTCTTTACGTCCCTGTAACGTGCCATCAGATATTCTATTTTTGTCTTTTCCGCTTCTTTGTATCCGGGTACACCTTCCGACGGGTCGGGGTAATTATCTTTATGTTTGTTATAGAAGGAGGTGACTTCTTCGTCTGTTACGCTGACGTTGTCTGCAAGCTCCCGGGCCTTGATGGCCACGAATTCAACCTTTGCCTCTTCGTTTTCTCTCGCGTATCTCTCCCATGCCTCGGCAGTCGGTACCTTAACGTTGCCGGAGAGCAGTACCATCATCTTTTCTGTCAGCAGCGCCTCTTTATAAGTTCTCAGGAGTTGTTCTTCTGTTACCCTGTAGTTCTGGCACAAAAGCCTGACTATCTGTTCCGTGGGTATACCGATGTTGCCTAACATGGTGACGCCCAGGGTGTTGAGTCTGTCTATTACCTCCGCGTTAGAGACCATAACCCCCATCCGCTCAGCCTCTTTGACAAACGTTAACCGTTCCCAGACCAGTTTGGTCAGCGGCAGGCCTTCTTGTTGCAAAAATATTCTGTTCCACCGTATCATCGCGTCGTTGAACTCTTCGGTGGAGATCTTTTCACCCAGTATGGTGCCTATGGGTTTCTTGGGTATCAGGTAGGTCGCGGAATATCCGATTCCCCAAGCCGCCATGGCGAACACCATGACGATGTACATCTTCTTCTTGTGTCGCCTCATCCAGTTTAGTGCCATAGGATACCTTCCAGTGACAAGATACAGTTGAAGTCAGAGAAATTTGTTTGAAGTACAGAAAACCCGATTATATATGATTTTCATGCCCCATCAACTGCTTTTTAGGTGGTGTCGTCAGGCCGTGTAGGGGAAAAAAGCCCTTGACACCGCTCATATACTTCATTATTAGAGTTCTTTTATCGGGCAGTTGTGACTGCCGGGTGACGGGGTGTTACATAGTTAGGAGTTCTTAGATGAATACGTCAAAGCGGATAGTTATCGTTGAATCTCCAACCAAGGCGAAGACTATAAACAAATTTCTTGGTTCAAACTACGTGGTGCGGTCTTCGATGGGTCATGTCAGGGACCTGCCGTACAATAAGCTCGCCGTGGACATAGAGAAGGACTTTGAGCCGGAGTACAAGATTCTGCCGAAGCGCAAGGAAATGGTTAAGTCCCTGAAGAGCGAGGTGGACGCGGCCGCCGAGGTCTATCTCGCGCCCGACCAGGATCGTGAGGGCGAGGCGATAGCCTGGCATCTCTGCAAGGCCCTGGAAATACCTGACGGAAAGGCCCACAGGGTAGTCTTTAACGAGATTACCAAAGAGGCCATTAAGAATGCGTTTGAGCACCCGGTGGGTATAGATATGAATAAGGTCAACGCACAGCAGGCCCGCCGCATCCTCGACCGGCTGGTAGGCTATAAGATAAGTCCGTTGTTGTGGAAGAAGGTCACAAAAAAACTTAGCGCGGGCAGGGTTCAGTCCGTAGCGGTCAGGATACTGGTGGAAAGGGAGAAAGAGGTAAGGGCGTTTAAGCCCGTAGAGTACTGGGACATCATTGCAAAGCTGAAGCCTAAGGGCGGCGGGACCAGAGGCTTTGAGGCAAAACTGTGGCGGCTGGAGGATGCCGATGTAAAGATAGGCAATGAAACCGAGGCCGAGGGACACGTTGAGAGCTTAAAGGGCTCGAAATATATCGTAAGTGCCGTGACGAAGCAGCGCAGGCAGAGTAAGCCCCTGCCGCCCTTCGCCACGAGTCAGCTTCAACAGCAGGCCTCTATTCAGTTGAACTTCAGCACCAAGAAGACAATGGTCGTCGCCCAGCAACTCTACGAAGGCGTTGATATCGCGGAAGGTCCGACGGGGCTTATTACATATATGAGGACCGATTCGTTCAGCGTGTCCAAGGAGGCCATTGCGGCCTGCAGGAAGTTTATACCCGAGAAATTCGGCGAGGAATACCTGCCGCCGAAACCAAATATATATGCCTCCAGGAAGGGTGCTCAGCAGGCCCATGAGGCCGTAAGGCCAGCCAGCGTTGAGATTACCCCCGACTCAATAAAGCAGTATCTTACGAGAGACCAGCACAGACTTTACCAGCTTATCTGGCACAGGTTCGTTGCGAGCCAGATGGTCCCGGCCGAGTACGAGACTATCGACGCGACCATAGACGCCGGCCCTTACAGGTTTAAGGCCAAGGGGAAAGTGGTAGTCTTTCAGGGGCACACGGTCCTTTCAGGGCCTATAAAAGAAGAACTCCTTCCGGAACTGCAGGAAGGAAATGAGTTGAAGTTGCTTGAACTTACGCCGAACCAGCATTTCACTGAGCCTCCACCGAGATATACGGAAGCCGCGTTGGTCAAGGCCCTGGAAAAACAGGGCATCGGCAGGCCCAGCACCTATGCCGCGATTATCTCCACCATACAGGATAGAGGGTATGTCAAGAGGGAGAAGAAAACCCTGCACCCGACCGATCTCGGAATCCTTGTGACGGACAAGCTGGTGAAACATTTCCCCACGATCCTGAACATCGAGTTCACGTCTCACATGGAAGAAGAACTGGATAAAATCGAAGAGGCCAAACTGGACTGGGTAGGAGTGCTTAAGGAGTTCTATACCCCGTTCCAGAAGGAGCTGGAAGCAGCGACGGAAGAGATGGAGAGTGAGAAGGGACGCCCGGAGGAAACCGGTATAGTCTGTAAGCAGTGCGGGGCCGGTATGGTTGTGCGCTGGAGCAGGGCGGGTAAGTTCCTGGGCTGTTCCGCCTTCCCCAAGTGCAAGTTCACCATGGACATCTCCGGAGATAACCAGCCTGTGCCTGCTGAAGCCACCGGGGAGACCTGCGATAAGTGTGGAAGCCCGATGGTTATAAAGTCGGGACGGATGGGCAGATTTCTCGCGTGTTCGGCCTATCCTGAGTGCAAGAATACCAAGTCCCTGCCTACGGGGGTGAAGTGTCCCAAGGAGGGGTGCGGTGGCGACGTCGTGTCAAGGTTTTCGAAGCGGGGCAGAAGGTTTTACGGGTGCAGTAACTATCCCAAGTGCGACTTCACCGCATTCAAACTGCCTGAGCAACCGGCCGCGGTTGGGTCTGATGGTTAAGGCCCGATGCCTGGGATTGGCGGTACCGTTACAGCCGGGTTATTGCGGGATTAATATGACGGTGCGTCTTGAGGCTGTATCAATAGAACAAAAGGA
This sequence comes from Candidatus Bathyanammoxibius amoris, assembly GCA_024451685.1. Classification (NCBI taxonomy): domain Bacteria; kingdom Pseudomonadati; phylum Planctomycetota; class Candidatus Brocadiia; order Candidatus Brocadiales; family Candidatus Bathyanammoxibiaceae; genus Candidatus Bathyanammoxibius; species Candidatus Bathyanammoxibius amoris. The sequence continues at coordinate 283,529 of JAMXCW010000001.1, forward strand.
GCGAAGTAGTTACTCATGGCACTTGACCTATCCACTATTACGGCACCGATAAGTGGTACTCGGTTTTCTAAGCTCTGGGCGGCACAGGAGAGAGTTCTTGACATCTATACCTCGGAAGCCCATGAGCTTTCTGACATTGCTATCGAACTTCCAACGGGCGCGGGTAAAACTCTCATTGCGCTTTTAATTCTAGAGTACTGGCGGAAGCAAGGTAAGAAAGTGGCAATACTCACGGGGAATAAAACTCTCGCACGTCAGATTGAAGACGAAGCGGATGACCTGCGCGTTTCAGTTGTTCGCTTCGAGGGCAGTGGGGACTTGCTCCTACCCAAGGACTTACGTGCATATGACCGCTCCAACTCCATAGGTATAATGAATTATTGGGTTTATATCAACCAGAGACCGAGTGTAGCGCCCGCTGATATTCTCGTTCTTGATGACGCACAGCTTGCAGAGGGAGCTCTTCTCTCTTTGTTTTCGGTTAGGATAGGGCACGGAGAACATTCTTCCTTATTCACTGAAGCCATGCGTCTGATTGAGCAGTACACGGACAGTCCCGTAGCGGATGACTTCGTGAAGAATGTAGAACAGGGACCGTGGGGTCCAACAGACCTTGTTCCATTCCCCAATTTCATAGAGATGCACGAGGAACTTGAGGCTCTCGTGGAAGAACAACTTGCCTCTGCAGGAAACGATTCCGAGTGGAAGAACCTAAAATATAGCTGGGGTCGGCTGCGACCAAACCTCCAACAAGCACTTCTATTTCTGAGTAGTGAGGAAATTGTTTTGCGCCCATACATCTTTCCGAGTCTAGAATTATCTCACCTTAAATCTCCTATCCAACGAATTTACATGAGTGCCACACTGCACGATCCTAATGACCTTCAGCGCCGCCTCGGAACGCCACCGATAAAGAAACTGGACATTCCATCTTCCCTATGCAGAGAGGAAGACGGTCGCCGTCTCTTCATCTTCAACCAGACCTCATCCCTCTCTTCTCGCAATGAACCGACAGAGGAAGTTCTAGTTCCATTGCGAGGACTCCTCAGTACCCAGAAGAAGAGCGTCTGGCTGTGCTCATCTAGATATGAGGCAAAACGCTGGCGCTCTTGGCTTAATGAGCAGTTAGGTGAACATGGCAACTTGCCACCCACTTGGGAGCTCACCTCCACAGGAAGTGAATTAGAGAACTTCTGCTCCGTTGCAGAAGGCCATCTGTTTGTTGCTGGTCGCTTCGAGGGAATGGATTTCCCGAACGATACCTGTCGTCTGGCAGTTTTCCCTTCTTTACCACGGGCGACGGGTGCTTTAGAACGGTTCGTAACGGAACAGCTAAAAGATGCTACCTTCCAGAAGACCCGGATGCTAGAACGGATAAAGCAAGGAATAGGTCGTTGCACTCGTGGAAATGAGGATTTTGCTGTCTATTATTTTCTTGATGCTCGTTTTTATGCAGAGATGGAGTCTAAAGCCTTCAGTGCACTCCAGAGCGAGAGAACTTGTAAGCAGATTGAACTGGGTCTCGAATTGACGCAAGATGGTTTAGGTGCGGTCGTTCCGTTCGCCAGAACATTTCTTAAAGGGAACTTCAAGGAGTTTGACAAACGCGAATCAGAAGTCTCGCCACCTTCAGTAGAGCCAACGCAGATTCTAGCTACAATGGCAACTGTATCCGAAGAGGTAGAGGGATGGAGGGCTCTTTTTGGAACCCATGATTTCGAGAATGCATCAAGATACTTCGAGGGCGTGAGTAGTAAGCTAGAGGATGCCGAGCGTGAGCATAGAGGCTTTTGGAAGTATATGGAGGCGTTTGCGGAATACCTCCGCTACAAGTTAGATGATCAGCCAGCAGCTTTGGATGTGTGCTTGAGCTACTTAGAGAGGGCAATTAAGGAGGGTGGCTCTTCGTCTTGGTTCAATCGGCTCAGGAAGACCAAGAACAAATTGAGCAGTACTCCGGAGGACTCTTTACCGATTACCAACTATGATGAATTGTTCGACCGTTGGGATGAGTTAGCTGAAAAGTACCCCCTCCGTAAGGGGCGATTTCTGAAATGGCTAGCAGTGCAAAAGGCGTATTTGGAAGGCACACACAAACAAGTGTGTGCTACTCTGGAGACTCTTGGTTACACGCTTGGTTACAATGCAACTCGGCCAGAGGGTGATGGGGCACCGGATGGCCTTTGGGTTACGAGGGATCATGCTATCACGATTGAAGCAAAGATTGATGTCAAGAGAGATAGTGTCAGCCTTTCCGACGTAAATCAGGCAGATGGGCATCGACGTGGAGTCATGAAAGAACAATCGCTAAATGACGCGGAGATAGCTTCGGTTATAGTGACCTCCATGAAAAAAAGCGATAGAATAGCCTCGACTGCACTGGGCGATATTCGTATACTTCCGCTTGAATTGGTTAGCGAAATCCAGACACGACTTGAGCAGGTAATGCGAGGCTACTGGAGGGGCTGGTTACGTGATAACGCTGCGGTTCGCACCAAATTGCGTCGAGCAGCATTTTCCTCACTTCCTCCTAATGGATGGTTTTTGCGGGTGTTGAAGAATGCTCGAGCGGAGTTTGTGGAGGAAGAAGAACTCTTCAAAGAATGGCCGTCGTGAAGTCATTGGAAAGTGGTCTATAGCATACATCTCTTAAAGCAACCGGCCGCGGTTGGGTCTGATTAGATTTGACGCGGGATTTTTTGGCTCTGCTCTCTACCGGGGTGTCGGCGTTGCTCCCCCTGTAAGCTTACGCGGTTAATCCATTGGCCCGGCCTGCGGCTTACCATACGGGGGTATGGACAAAAACTTCCTGTCGTTCAAATCTTCCGGCTGCTCCTCTATCCTTACGGGGAGCATAATCTTGTTCTTATCCCCCATTATAGCCACGTTTATGATGTCTTCTACGTGGGTGCGCCGGATGAGACCGGGAAAAACGAACATACTCCGCTGAGGATGACACAAATAAGCGTGGTTGGGATTATCGTTCTATATGTCATGGACCCTGTTTTTCACAGAGGTTATCCCGCGAACATGGGCGAGGTGAGAGTCGAACTCACACGGGCTCATCGCCCAAGGGATTTTAAGTCCCTCGTGTCTGCCATTCCACCACTCGCCCGAAAATTATGGAGGCGGCTCCGGGATTCGAACCCGGGAATAGCGGTTTTGCAGACCGCCGCCTTCCCACTTGGCTAAGCCGCCACTTCTATAAAATATCTTTGCGCGATTGCAAGAAGGTGGATTATATGCGCAACGCCAACAAAGGTCAAGAAGTTGAGCCGTGCCGGCAGGCTCAAAGCCTAAGTGCCGTTAGGTGCAGTTGTTGCGGCGCCTGGGTTTATGCGGGGCCTTTGTTGCCGGAACGGGATTATGTGGTATAATTCTCTTAGAGCCTGTAACCGTTCCAGAAGTAAGGAAGGGAGACGGAGAAAAGGCACGTAAGTCTTTGAATTTATGGTGTCTGCGGTACTGGGGCCCGCCGGGCAGGTTTGGGGCTCTTTAATGTGTACTAAGGAGGTGAGGTGGGGAAAATGTGTAGAACGCTTGTATTTTTTACGGCAGTGTCTTTTTTGATGGTCTTTGGCATTGCAGCCGCTGACAGCGCTACAGCGGGTGAAGCCAAGGTTGTGGCCACCATACAGACGGGGCCGGAGTGGACACCCCCCGAGAGAGGTGAGCCGTTGACCATCCCTGAGGTGCACTACAGGGTAAAGCACTCCCCTTACCGGAGTGAGCTGGTGCGCACAGGACAGTTTTTGTTTAACGACGCCAGCTGGGGTCTCCAGGGCGAGTACTCGTGCGCTGCCTGCCATTATGAGCGGGGTCAGTCCACGGGTCTTATCTGGGACCTTGGTGACGAGGGCTGGGGCTCCTGGAAGAA